>CAZTXW010000021.1:0-27656 GCA_964617345.1 uncultured Sphaerochaeta sp.
GTTTTGGAAAATAAGAAAAATTACCTACTTGACCACCAAGAATGCGGAAGAACCAGATTACGTAGGCTCGATAAAGGAATGAAACATGAAACGATTGATGGTATTGGTTTTGGCTCTGATGGTGGTAGTCCTGGCTGCAGGGTGTACAAAGAAGCAAGTCACCACTGCTACCCTTGAGGCTGTCAAGCCTTCTGTTGACTCCATTACAGCTGCCTCAGGGCAGTCATACTACCCTGCAGGCTCATATGACCTGCCGGCATTGCAGGCGGCCCTTAGCGCATATCCGTACAAGGTCACCGTAGGAATTGCCACCACCAACTCCGATGGCTCACCAAACCTGGCAGTGGCCATCCCCGGGATAACGGACGATGGCAAATACCTGAAGCTTGGCCTCGCTGACAACAGGACAAAGACCAACATTGTAGAGAGGGAGCTTGTCGTATTCATGTTCTACGAATACAACCCCACAGCAGTGGAGAAGACAGACAGGAACAGGGGAACCCGAGTCGTGGCTCGGTATGTCGGAGACGAGGCAAATACTCAGATGAACAAGGATGCCAATGCAAAGAGCCCAAGCCTATATCTGGAGATCGTGGAGCTTTTGCCCATCGGTTGAGGATGCCCCGGGCAAAGTCAGATACCTGAATAGGGTCCAGGCTTTGCATATACCCAGTGCAATGCATATGGATAGGAGAGCAGAAGATGTATCTTGTGCTCTTTCCTATCCCTGCTTCCCAGCCTCCGGCAGACCCAAGCAGGAAGATTGACTCTTGTGCCCTCTTTCGTAATGCCAAGCCTACAGCTGCACCACCATCGGAATGGCAGCAAAACAGGGAGGCATTGATGCCCCTCCTGCTCCTCTCGTTTTGCGTGCCCTCCCCGATGGGGAGCCGAACTTTGCCCAGGTTGATACAGCGGTGAAGCCAAGACTTGCAATGAACAGGTGTGGGGCATCGAAAGCAAGCACGTGCTGTATACGCTCAGACCGAGGATGATCACCTTGGGATTGAACACCTGCCTCGCCTAAAGCCCAGAGGCTCGCCCTGCCTCTCCGGGAAGGAGTATCCGATCTTGAACGTATGGTAGGCCAGGGAGAAAATATACAGCGAGATACCATACGAAAGGATGGCGATCAAATTTGCAGATACCCCTGGATAATGGCTGAAAGAGTGACTGTAGCCGAAGGATAGCCCCATCGGGGTACTGCGTATCGTATTGGGAGGTTGTGACAAACGCGAACACGAACAGTGAAACGATCTCACATTCCATACAAGACTCCCCCCACCTGGTCACAAGTAGGGTACCGGCCCTCCCATACAGAGACAAGGAGAGCTCATGGGCAGGGGTAATACAAATAGGTCATTTCGTTGATTTTCAAAGAGTTATCAAAAAAATATCACTATCTTCCCAAAACATGTCATGGTAAAATATAGCCACTTGCACAGTTTTATTAGGGAAAGATACAGTGAAAGGCACAAGATTCCGAATACAACACATAGGGGCTCTCAGCATCCTCACATTCTTATGTGTCTCCCTCTTTCTTATGCTTCCAGCCCATATGCTCTACTCCAACTACAGGCAATCGATGATTCAGGAAATGGAAAAAAGGGCTCTGGCCGTAGCCCAAACCACAGCCACACTCCTTGCTTCGGAAGACCTACCGTACGGTGAACCGCCCAGGGCCCTACAGTTTGACAGCAAGCAGAAGGCATCTCTTGAGGCCCTGCTCTCCAAGCTGAGACAGGATACAAGGGTGGACTTTCTGTATGTCCAATACACGCGTGACGGGCTTGTCAGCACACTCACTGTTGATAGCCAGCTTCCCGGCAGGTTTCCAGGACCACCGCAACAGACACTCTCATCAGCATGCGAGCAGGTATTCCAGAGTGCGAGCGCTCTGTGTACAGGGATCACAGCAGACCCGCAATGGGGATCATCCATCCTAGCGCATGCCCCGGTCACAGAAAGTGGTGGTCAAAAGGTCTTTGGGGTAGTAAGTGCTGGCTTCCTATTCGCTACCCTAGCAAAGGAGTTGCAAGACATACTCTTGCTCATCATTGGGCTCTATCTTTTGACAAGCATCCTCGTATCCCTTGCCATCTGCATAGTATTGCACTTGCGGGAACGGTCCCTGGAGGTCGAGTACCTGACCCAGCTTGGGACAAAGCAGTACTTTGAAACCCAACTGAAGCGGATAGCCGAACGCGGCGGTGCCTCAAAAACCCCATTCTCCCTTCTCTTGCTCGATATCGACGGCTTCAAGCAGATCAACGACACCTACGGCCATCTCACCGGTGACAGGGTCCTGCAAGATGTAGCAACGATTATTCGCTCCCATGTAGGGGCCTCAGATATCTGCTCCAGGATTGGTGGGGATGAATTCGCTGTCATCCTCACCTCCTCAGATCTGCAGGAGGCCCTGCTCACAGCCCAAGCCATCCAGAACTCCATCCAATACTACTCGACAGAAGAAAACCCGGACCTTGCATTGTCGCTAAGCATCGGTGTGGCATCGGGGGATGAGGGCCGAAGTCCAGCAGAACTCATCGAACAGGCGGACCAGGCTCTCTACAAGGCGAAGAAGGTGGGAAAGATGGCCGTCAAGCATTAGCTCAAGAGCAAGACGGCCTTGCAATGCAGTGCATCACAAGGCCGTCTGTTTTTCCTATCTCTTTCGGCTATAGCCTACAGCTAGCTTCAAAGATTCGCGCTTATTTCTTAGGACCTGCAGCGAGGGCCTTTTCGGCTAGGGTAAAGAAATCACTGACAGTCATGGAAACCCCTGCAATATCATCGGTCTTGCCATCAGTCTTGGAAATCTTGATCTTCTTGGGATCCTGGGTGGCGATCAGGTACGCTTCAGTTGCCTGAGCCTGCTCATGCCACTCCTTACCGATCTTACTGCCCTTGATCATGCCGTACTTGCCCTCGGAGGCAAAGACCTGCTTGTCATCCCCAGCCTCATTGACCCCACTGTAGTAGGCCTGCACGATGTTGCCATTGTGGACAAACAGGGATACAAAGCCTTTCCATCCATTTGAGCCAAAGCCATCTTCGCTCGCATAGTAGGTACCATCTGCATAGGGGCCGATCTTCTGGACACCGGAGGCAAGAGCCTCTTCGGCCAGGTCATACATGCTGTTGACATGGATGGAGACACCGGCAATATCATCGGTATGCCCCTCATCATCCTTATAGGTAATGGCCTTCAGGTCCTGTTTCTCCAACAGGTAATTCTCGGCACGGTTGGCCTGGACTGTCCACTCATCCTGGGCCTTGCCGAACTTGACCATGTTGTAGTTACCAGCCTTGTCCACGGCCTTCTTGTCTTCACCTGCACGGTTCACAGCACTCCAGTTGATGGCGGCAATTCTTCCGTTCAGAACGGTAAGGGAGACATATTCCTTCCAGCCAGAGGAAGCGAACTGGTCGTTGATGGCAAAGTAAGCGCCATCAGCATAGGGTCCGCGGCCAACAGGGCCGGATGCCAAGGCCTTTTCGGCAAGCTTGAAGAATCCATCCACATGGACTGATACACCTGCGATGTCATCGGTGTGCCCATCGTCATCCTTATAGGAGATGGCAGTGGGGTCCTGTGTTGCGATCAGGTGCTTCTCAGCCTTTTCTGCCTGGACTGACCACTCAGCCTGGGCCTTGCCAAACTTCACCATGTTGTACTTGCCTGCCTTGTCATAGGCTTTCTTGTCTGCTCCGCCTGAGATGTTTACGCCATTCCAGTCTGCCTTGGTGATTTTACCACCAGAGACTGTAAGAGTAACCGCTTCCTTCCACCCTGAGGAGGCGAACTCATCGGCCATGGCAAAATAGATGCCATCCTTAAGGTCGGATGTCACATCAGCAGCTACTGCCGCTTGAGGGGCAGGGGTAGCGACGGAAGCAGCCTTGGGTTCTTCCTTGGAACACCCCACAGCTACGAGTGCGATAAGCAATACAAGGGCTACAAAAGCCAATTTCACTGTTCTTTTCATCTGATATCTCTCCTTGACAGTAAGTGTTTCACTAGTCATTTACATATAATCATATACAAATTTGATAATGAGTATCAATATGTCGGTAGAAAAATATCAATAAAAACAGCTCTTTTTTAGAAACTTTTTTATTTCATTACTCTGAAAGCTCTTAAAATGAACTGTCTCCTATTCGACCTCGCACATTCATTTCTCTTGGTGGAAAGTATTTTGTTGTTTTGCCTAAGAATTTTGCATAAAGGAGAGAGACTACTATGTGCAGATGGTTACAAAACTTCAGTAATATGCGAATATCTATTCGATAAATATAGCAACAATTGCCTTATTCCATATTTATATGCTAGTGTAAGGCTAGGTTTGGCATGAGTGTAGACCTTGTATCCCCATCTATGGGGGTAGAGGGTCAATTCCTTGGTTGGGAAGCTCAAAAGGATAGGAAAATGGAAAAGAAACGCATAGTGATCCTTGGCGGAGGGTATGCAGGAGTACATGCTGCAAAAAATCTGCACAAAGCATTCCGGAAGATGCAAGATCAGGTGGAGATTACCCTGATTGACCGCAACAGACACCACATACTCATGACAGAGTTGCATGAGGTTGCAGGAAACAGGGTAAAGCAGAACTCTGTGAAGATCTCCTTTGACCGAATATTCTCCGGCAAGATGGTACATGTTGTCCAGGACGAGATACGCGACATTGACTTCACCAAGCAGGTGCTCACAGGTGATAGGGGCACATACTCCTACGACCAGCTGATCATAGGCACAGGTGGAGAGACGGCGGACTTCAAGATCCCCGGGGTAAAGGAACATGCCTTCTACCTGTGGAGCCTTGAGGATGCCCTCGCTATCCGCTACCACATCGAGATGATGGTCAAGGAAGCCGCCAGGGAAGCTGATCCCGAAAAACGCAGGCAGCTCTTGACCTTTGTGGTTGCCGGGGGCGGCTTTACCGGGGTTGAGCTGGTTGGTGAACTTGCAGAGTGGCTTCCCCACCTCTGCGAAAAGAACAAGCTCGACAGCAGTGATGTGCGAATCATCAACTGTGAAGCCCTTGGACAGATACTGAACATGTTGCCTGAAGGTCCCCGCCAGAAGGCGGAACGCTATATGCGAAAGCAGGGCATAGAGATCATGCTCAACTCCCTCATCACCGAAGTCACCGAAGATGGATTCACCATCAGAGGCGGAGAGGTCATCAAGACTAAGACCCTCGTCTGGACCTGTGGCGTGCGGGGAACTGAGTTTGGAGAGAGCCTTTCCATCACTGACGGCAAGATGGGGCGCAAGCTGGTAAACGAGTATATGCAGTCCCCTGACCACGACAATGTCTATGTCGTAGGAGACGGTATGTACTTCCAGGAGAACAACCGCCCAGTTCCCCAGATCGTAGAGGCTGCTGAGCAGAGTGCCAGGACCGCGACCGATGGGGTAATCTACACCATCAAGACAGCACTTGGAAAGAAAGCAAAACCACCGAAGCCCTTCAAGTCCAACTTCCATGGCTACATGGTATCCATCGGGGGCAGGTACGCGGTCTCCCATACGGGCGGGATCTCCCTCTCCGGCTTCTTTGCCCAGGCAATGAAGCACTTGGTAAACATGTACTACCAATTCGGGGTGTGTGGCGTCAACGGCGCCTGGACCTATCTCAAACATGAAATCCTTGAGATCAAGCACAAGAGGTCCCTCATCGGAGGAATGGCCTCCTACAGGGTCCCCTCCTACTGGACAACCTTCTTGCGGATGTTCCTCGGTGTCATGTGGCTCATTGAGGGCTTTGGCAAGATTACCGATGGGTGGCTTACCGATACCACAGGATCAAAGGTCTACTGGGGAGCTGCCGACGCTGTCGGTGCCGCTTCTGAGGCGTGGGGTGAGGCAGCTGCAGAGACAGCAACTGCAGTGACGGAGACGGTGCAGCAGTTTGCCCCACCGGTACTATCCGAACCTCTGGGCCTCTACACATGGATTAACGATGTGTTTGTATCCCAGGCTCCCTACCTGTTCCAGATTATGATCGTACTTGCGGAGGTGGGTATCGGACTCTGCTTCTTGGCCGGCCTGTTTACCTTCCCAGCTGCGGTGGTCTCCCTGGGCCTCTCGTTCATGTTCCTCATAGGGGCTTTGGCAGGCAAGGAGATTTTCTGGTATATGGCAGTCTCCATCGTGATGCTGGGAGGAGCCGGACGTGCCTTCGGACTCGACTACTGGGTCATGCCCTATCTGAAGAAACTCTGGAACAAGACGCCTCTTGCAAAGAAGACCTACCTGTTCATGGGTGAGCCTGAGTTCACCAGGAAACAGATGAAACGCAAGCTGGAAAGGAACCAGGGCTGATAGGATGGAGGACTTTTACGACCATGCACCTCTGCTCCGCCAGGAGCTGAAAAGCGTTCAGGCTACCATTGAAACAACAGTGGAGAGTGCCCACGCTTGTATCCGAACACTCCTACGCTCCCATGTGCAGTCGGGAGGCAAGATGTTGCGCCCGGCTCTTGCTCTTCTGTGCTCACAGCTCGGCGAGGAATCGGATCGGGATCAGGCTATCAAGGTAGCAAGTGTCCTGGAGATGATCCACCTCGCCTCCCTTGCCCACGACGACATCATCGACTCGGCTATGACACGACGGGGCATTCCGACTCTCTTCGCCCGTTCCGGGGCAAAGCAGGCGGTCCTTGCAGGGGATTATCTGCTTGCCCGTGCCCTTTCCCTCATTTCAGCAGATGAGCAAGGGGACCTGATGAATGCCAAGGTTGTTTCCAATGCCTTATCTCGCTTGTGTGAAAGTGAGTTGGAACAGGATGCCGGACAAGGGGACTATTTCATCTCCAGGACAACCTACTTCAGAAGGATTGGAGGCAAGACAGCCTCCCTGTTCGCACTCTCCTGCTATGCAGGGGCCTCTGTAGGCAAGCTTGCGAATCTAGAACGGATGGTTTGCCATCGCATTGGCTACGCCATGGGCATGGCTTTCCAGATCAAGGATGATATCCTGGACTATGTGGGCACAAGCGAAAAGCTTGGGAAACACACAGGAAAGGATCTCAAGGAGGGTATCCCTACCCTTCCGCTGTTGCTTGCACTGGAGGCAGAACATGCGATGGGCGAAGAAGAGAGAAAGCTGACCACTCTTTTGAAAACCAAAAACAGACCACTTTCCAAGGCCTCCATTACCAAGGCAGTGACTTTGGTAAAAACCTTAGGTGGTGTACATAAAGCTGAATCTATTGCACAATCCTATAAGGATCGGGCTCTGAGGGATATTCAAACCCTCAGAAACCAGGATATAGCAATACAACTGACTCAGCTTTTTGAAAAGCTGGCCGTACGGTCAGGATAGGAATGAGTAGACATGCAAGACACAGATACATCTCAGGATCTTACCTCTGAAGAGATAGCTTTCAATGATGGCTATGATACCACGATGCAATTTTTGGAGAACCGCATCAAGCTCTCCACCGTGAAGGTCCATGACCTGGAAGGGGAACTGCACCACCTGACAATCTACGAAGGCCAGGACTGGGTGGGACGGGGAGAACTGAAGAACTCAGAGATACAGGGCCAAATCTATGCCTATATGGCAGTCATCGACTCCATGAAGAAAAAGAAGCCTAAGAAAGGATAACCCTCTCTTAGGCTTAGCTTTATTCGTACAGAGGTCAGTCTGCGAGCAGCTTGTTCCCTTCAAGGCTTCTCAAGGCTGATATCTCTTCAGTCACTTCCATGACACCAAGATACTCCCCACTTTCAGAGCGAACGGCATAGTAGCGTATGAGGATAAACTGATTTCCCCTCTGCAGCCAGAAGGACTCCTCGTCCTTGGTTCCCGCCTTGAACTCCTCCACCAGCTTCTCTACGATATGCAAGCTCTTCGGTGGATGGCAGTGAGCCACATCGCGTCCGATGATGCTGCGTGTCCTGGGGAATACCCGCTCCTTGCCTTCGGAGAAGTAGCGCACCTTATCATCCTTGCCGACAAAGGTAATGTCAGAGGGCATGGCATTGAGCATGCATGAGAGCTCCTCAAGGGTGAAGTTCCCACTGGGAAGCCTCACTTTGTCCCCGGACTGCTCAAGCTTCTCTTCCTTTCCGCTCACGCTGAAATTCCAACGATACCAGGTGAGAGCATCAGAAGGGGAAGCCCCTTCGATGCCGCCGTTGAAGCAGTAGCCGATATCGGCGCTATCACGGGCAACGTTCAGCCAAGCATCAGAATCAAGGTTTTCCAGCAGCATCGGCATGAGGATGTTATCCTCCTTGGTGATCATGCTCTTCACCTGCTCCAGAAGCTTCTCCACTACAGGCAACACAGCCTTGCCTTTTGTCGGTAGCTCTGCAAGGGCCTCTTTCCACAAAGCCCGAATCTCATCGTCCACACCCCACATAACCTTGGGAGGGGCGGTTATCCCTACCTTCTCGAGGTAGGGGAACAAGAGGTTCTCCTTCCTCTGGTAGTGGACATGCAACTTCGACAGGCTTTGTATTGCTTGATGCAAGGCTGTGGTATTCTTTTCCGAACTCTCCTTGGCAAATGCAGCCAGGGCTGGTTCGAATTCCTTGGCCAGGAAGGCCTTCAAGCCAGTATTCTCCCCCTTGAAGACAAAGGCTGGGTGACCTGGAATGGAGTCTGCCTGCTTGCTCTTGCTCACAGCCTGCAGATTGTCCTCGAAGACAAAGGCATGAACATCACAGAGTTTCTGCACCTGTTCGAGCTTCATCCCCTCTTCCATGAGTTGCTTTTCCGCCGCTGCCAGATCCTCAGCGCTGACACTGCCGAACTTCTGGAGGAACTCCTCTTTTACCGATTCAGGTGAAGCTCCGCTATGGAGTTTGCCTATGATCTCTTTCAACTGTATTCTTTTTTCTTGGTCCATTATTTTCTCCTACAAGTAATGTATACACAATAAACCCACACGGCTACCCTAATCAAGAGCAGCAATGCGGGTTACTGGCACAAGCTTACGATCATACGATGATCAGTACGGACTGGTAATGTACTGCTCCAACTCCCCGATCTGGAAATCACGTTCATGCAAGGAGAGCTTTACCACGTCTCCGATGGAGATCATACCGACAAGCTTTTCCCCATCCACTACAGGCAGGTGCCTGAAATGGCCTGCTGTCATCAGCTGGAGACAGTCATCCAGGCTCTGATTAGGATTGACGTGGGTGACTGCTGTAGTCATGACCTCCCGAACAGCAATGGATGCGGTATTCAGATGTTCGAGCTTGCGGGAGAAATGGCGAATGATATCACGCTCGGAAAGAATACCCTTGATATTCCTCTCCTCATCCAATACCAGCAAAGCTCCTATCTTGTGTTCGGTCAGCTGCAATAGGGCATGGGAGAGAGAATCATCAGCTCTGATGCTAAATACCTTGCTTCCTTTCTCATCCAAAATAGATTGAACATTAGCCATATACTACCTCCGTTTTATGGTTATAAGAAAACCTCATAATTTATGGTAGCCCACGCAAAGCCAAAGCGCAAGATAATATCACCCATTGTACATAAAGATTCATCTTTTCCCGATAAAAATTCAGATGGCATATAATAGGAACCCCATAAAAGCCTAGAGCCTTGCTAAGGTTAGGGTATGCACAAAACCAAGCGGAGAATGATGCAGCCCTGCAATTTCCTATACCGAGTGCGCCCTGTCCTACCAGATTACCAGGAAAATCCTTAGCAAACTAATTGCCATTAACAAGAATTTAGGATATACATAGGCCATTAGAAAAGAAACAAGGATTAGCGTGCATGAATATCATACTCTATGGAGGGACGGCCATACTTTTGGCTCTCTCCTTTCAGAAAGACAGGAAAAAAAGCATGAAAGCCCTCAGGAAGGCATGGAAGGCGTTTGAGAATATCCTTCCCCAGTTCCTGGTCGTCATCCTGGTGGTGAGTCTCTTGCTCTCCCTGCTGGACCATGACATGATCTTGAAGATCATAGGAGCCGAATCGGGTTGGTTTGGGATCATTCTCGCATCCCTTGTAGGCTCAGTCACCCTTATCCCGGGCTTTGTGGCCTTCCCCACGGCTGCCCTTCTGCTGCAAGGGGGAGCTGGTTACATGCAGATAGCAGCCTTTGTCTCCTCACTGATGATGGTGGGCATCGTGACCCTTCCAGTAGAGATGCGTTACTTTGGCAAGCGCCTGGCGATCATGCGCAACAGCCTTGCTTTCTTCTTCTCCTTTGTCGTTGCCTATGTCATTGGAACTGTCGTGGAGGTCCTGCTATGAAAGCATTTCTGACTCGCTACAAGGCGTTCTTCATCGTGCTTGCCTTCCTGGTACTCTACGGCTCCTTCAACTGGGAGGTGGGACAGAAGGTGGTGCAAACGACCCTCTACCAACTGAGGGAGATGGTTCTGGTCATTCCCCCCATCTTCATCCTGCTGGGACTGCTGGATGTTTGGGTACCCAAGGAGACTATGGTCAAATTCATGGGGGAGAAGTCCGGCATCAAGGGGATACTGCTTGCCCTCTTCATAGGCTCTGCTGCAGCAGGTCCTCTCTATGGGGCGTTCCCTGTGGCTGCGGTATTCATGAAGAAAGGGGTGAAGTTCACCAACATCCTCATCTTCATCGGAGCCTGGTCGACTACCAAGATACCTATGTTCCTGTTCGAGGTCGCGTCCCTCGGATCCGTCTTTGCGGTCACACGCCTTCTGATAGACATCCCTGGTATCATCATCATTGCGTACCTGCTCTCAGCTTTGATGCCAAAAGCAGAGATCGAGGCTATCTACAGCAAAGCTGAGAGCCTGTAAGGGATTCAATCCACCAGGACCGAAAGGTCCTGTAGACGCTCAAGGTCAAGGATCCGAATGGTCTTCGCCCCGATGCTCTGGATGATCTTTTCCTCTTCCAGCTGTGCCATCTTGCGGCTGAGGGTCTCCCTGGCCAGCCCCAGATAATTAGCCAACCCCTCCCTACTCAAGGGCAGGGTAATCTCAAGGTACTCACCCCGCTTCTTACCATAGGTATCCTTGAACTCCAGCAACAGTGAGGCTATCCTGAGCTCGGCGTTGCGCCCTCCCATGCTCTGCATGACCAACTCAAGGCGGCTCATGCGGTTTGCCATCGCCTCGATTATCTGCAAGGCGACACCGCTGTGCTGCAGCAACAGCGTGGAGAACTGATCCTTGGAAAGGATACAGACCTTGGTCTCCTCGAGGGCTTCCACCGAGTAGGGAACCTTTTCCTCGGTAAACAGGAAACGCGCACCGAAATAGTCGTTTTCAGGGAAGATGTAGAGAATCTGCTCGCGCCCGTCAAAGGTGGTCCTGTAGGCCTTGGCACTGCCGGTACGGATGACGGTGAAGCCCAGGGGACGATCGCCCTCATGGACGATAACCTCCCCCTTCTTGAAGGTCTTATGCGTCATCTGGGCTGTGAGGGCATGCATGGCCTCACGGTTAAGGGTGGCAAACAGGGGTACATTTCTAATGCAAAGGTCGTTTTCACACCCTTTGCATGGTTCAAAGCTATCCACAGGAAATCCTCTCTTATGGCAAATGTGATTTGAATCACAGAACAAATAGTATCTACATGGTAAACCTTACTCATGAGGCATGATCGCATGCACTCAAATACTATAGCAGAGGAACACCATGAACGCTACAGATACACAAGTACCAAAAACCTCATTCGAAATCAATACACGGGATTTCATTGTCGATTCCTATACCCCTTTCGATGGGGAACCCACCTTCCTGGAAAAGCCCACCGCCAAGACGCTGAAACTCTGGGAGAAGCTTTCCTCACTTCTTGCCATTGAACGGGAGAGAGGGGGTATGTATGGCATTGATGAAAAGACCATATCCACCATTACGAGCCACAACAAGGGCTATATCGATGAAGACCTTGAAGAGATAGTAGGACTACAGACAGATGAGCCACTCAAGCGCGCCATCATGCCCTTCGGAGGAATTCGCCTGGTCCACACCGAGCTCAATGCATATGGCAAGACCCTTCCTGAAGACATTGACCAGGTATTCACCTATCGCAAGACCCATAATGATGGGGTCTTCGATGTGTATACCCCTGAGATGAAGATGGCCCGTCATACCGGTATCATTACAGGCCTACCCGATGCCTATGGAAGGGGGAGGATCATCGGTGACTACCGTCGCGTACCCCTGTACGGGACCGACTACCTCATCGCACAGAAAAAGCATGTGAAGGAGAACTTTGTCTTTGATGTCATGGACAGCGACACCATAAGAGACCGGGAGGAACTCAGCGAGCAGATCAGGAGCCTGGAGGAATTGCACCAGATGGCCCTCTCCTACGGATATGACATTGCGAAGCCTGCCAAGGACACAAAGGAGGCCATCCAGTGGCTCTACTTCGCCTACCTCGCTGCCATCAAGGAGCAGAATGGGGCGGCGATGAGCCTGGGGAGGGTCTCCACCTTCCTGGATATCTATAGTGAGCGTGATCTGCGTAGCGGCAAATACACCGAAAGCCAGATTCAGCAGTTCGTCGACCACTTTGTCATGAAGCTCCGCATCGTCAGGTTCCTCAGGACCCCCGCCTATGACGAGCTGTTCAGCGGGGACCCCACCTGGGTAACCGAGACCATCGGGGGCATGTGCCATGACGGGCGCCATATGGTGACCAAGATGAGCTACCGTTTCCTCCATACCCTCACCAACCTGGGCCCGGCTCCGGAGCCCAACCTCACCGTACTCTGGAGCGAGAGACTGCCCGCCCCCTTCAAGAAGTACTGTGCGAACCTCTCCATCGAGACATCCTCGATCCAGTATGAGAGTGATGACCTGATGAGGGTCGACTATGGTGATGACTATGGCATAGCATGCTGTGTCTCTGCCATGGCCATCGGCAAGCAGATGCAGTTCTTCGGGGCCAGGGTAAACCTGGCTAAGACACTGCTGTATGCCATCAACGGCGGACGCGATGAGCAGAGCGGGGAGCAGGCAGGACCAAAGACACGGTCGGTCACCGGCGAATACCTTGACTACGATGACGTGATGGAGAAGTTTGAGTTCATGTGCTCCTGGCTTGCAAAGCTCTATATCGATACCCTCAATGTCATCCATTACATGCATGACAAGTACAGTTACGAGCGCATCGAGATGGCTTTGCATGACCAGAACATCCTCAGGACGATGGCAGGTGGCATCGCAGGGCTCAGTGTCGTCGCAGACAGCCTGTCGGCTATCAAGTACGCCAAGGTGAAACCCATATATGACGAGAACAATCTGGCTGTGGACTTTGAGGTCGAAGGCGATTTCCCCACATTCGGAAACAACGATGACCGTGTCGACGATATCGCAGTGGAGGTGGTGAAGATGTTCATCTCCAAGATGCGAAGCCACCACACCTACCGAAACAGCGTCCCTACCCTGTCGGTACTGACCATCACCAGCAACGTGGTCTATGGAAAGAAGACAGGCTCGACCCCTGATGGAAGAAAGAAGGGCGAGCCCTTTGCTCCAGGGGCAAACCCGATGCATGGACGTGATACCAAGGGGTGTGTGGCAAGCATGAAGAGTGTTGCAAAGATTCCCTACGACTATGCCCAGGATGGCATATCCTACACCTTCTCAATCATCCCCGGCACCTTGGGCAAGGACAGGCAGATGCAGTGTTCGAATCTGGTAACCCTCATGGACGGCTACTTTGCTGAAAAGGGGCACCATATCAACGTCAATGTCATGGAGAAGAGCACCCTCCTCGATGCCATGGACCACCCCGAGAAGTATCCCCAGCTGACCATCCGTGTCAGTGGCTATGCCGTAAACTTCATCAAGCTGACTCGAGAACAGCAACTTGATGTCATCCACAGAACGTTTCATGAACACCTGTAAGGAGGAGCTATGAGCATACAAGGAAAGGTACACTCTGTAGAGACCTTTGGCACCCTTGACGGACCTGGAGTAAGGTATGTGCTTTTTCTCCAAGGCTGTTCACTACGATGTCGCTACTGCCACAATCCCGATACCTGGTCGATGAAAGGCAAGAGCGTGACCGATAGCGAGAGCGTGGTCAAGGATATCCTCTCCTACCGCTCGTTCATTGCAAAGGGAGGGGTCACCCTCAGTGGGGGTGAACCCCTGATGCAACCTGCCTTTGCCCTGGACGTCATTCAGCGTTGTAAAAAAGAGGGACTGCACACAGCCATCGATACCTCCGGCAGTCTCCCCCTGGAATTTGCCAAGGCGGTCATCGATGAGGTCGACCTTGTCATGCTGGACATAAAGAGTCTCGATGACCAGATGAGCTTCAGTCTGACAGGAATGGGCAATGCCAATACGCTTGCCACCTTGGAGTACTGCGAAAGCATTGGCAAGAAGGTATGGTTGCGTCATGTCCTGGTCCCTGGATGGACGCTGGACAAGACTAGACTCGAGCAGCTTGCCACCTACCTCAAGGGCTTCTCCTGCATTGAGGTGGTCGAGCTGTTGCCCTATCACCGTATGGGCCAGTACAAGTGGGAGCAGCTCAAGCTTGAGTACACGCTCAAGGATGTCAAGGAACCGGGTGCGAAGGAGTTGGCTATGGCACAGGCAGTGTTTGAGAAGGAAGGCCTGGAGGTCCTGATGAGTGGCATTGCCAGGAAGAAGGAGACCAAGGTCGGTTGATGCTGGGGCAGACCTAAAAGAAGATGGAAGTCTGTACAAGGAAGAAGGCCGATGCAACACTCTTGTGTTGATTCGGCCTTCTCTCATGTTGATTTCGCTCTTGGTTTCCAGTGCAGCAGCAGCTTCAGGATCCTGTACTATCGTAACTGAATCTGCCCTGTCACCATAGCCTAGCGTCTGCCTCTAGGCGCAGGGTGGACAACACCCCTGCCTTGGCCAGGGCTCTGGAAGCCAGACTGCCTGTTCTGCCCCATCCCTTGGCCAGGACTCTGGTAGCTTACCTGCCTGTTCTGCCCCATACCCTGGCTTGGGTAGCTGCTTACCTGCCTGTTTTGCACCATGGGGACGCTCTGCCTAGTGAAACCCTGTCCAACACTCGCACTTTGGTTAGCTTTCTGATTCTGCATCGCTCCCTGCCCGGCCCACAGGGGAATACCCTCTGCTGTACGGAAGGAGTATCTATTCGTATCGGTTGCGACAGTTACCGCTGAGATATCATCATCCAGGACAAATCCCCTGACCACAGCCTCCGATCCCTCGTTGAGGGTAATCCCCTTGGGATAGACGACCCGATAGTTTCCCAGATGCAGGGCATACTCACTGTCTCCGGTGGCCAGATACCACTCGCCACCCTCTTCAGAGAGCGTACCCGATACGATTCCCAAGTGCCCCAGGCGGACAAAGTCGCTTCCCTTCAGATCACTAGCCGAAGAGGCAAATACCCCCATCGATACCACTACCAGAAGTATGGCTACCATACTGATGTTTCTTGTGTTCATTGAAGACCTCCAGTCTCTTTTGATACCCTAACAATACCTTCACGCTATGGAGTTACCACTCACATACGGTAAAGTTTAGGTAAAGGAGATCAGGGCCTTGGTAGTATCTTCTGAGGTAATTGCTATATCCCAGCGATGGGCCTCTACAATGGCCTTCACTATGGAAAGGCCAAGACCAGTACCCTCACTAAAGCGGGCCTCTTCACCGCGATAGAGGCGGTCAAACATATGGGAAAGCACATCCTCTGCGATCTGTCCCTCATTTTCTATACACAGCGACCGGGCCTTGCCTGTTGCATCCGCTGTGACCACTACCTGTACCACCGATCCTTGTGTTCCATATTTGATGGCATTGGAAAGAAGGTTGCCCAAGGCCCGTTCCAACAAGGAGGGATCGGCTTGCAAGAGGGCCTCAGCTGAGATTACCTCAAGGCTCATCCTCTTGAGTTTGGCCGGTTGGTCATACTGGTCACACAAGCCTAGCAAGAACAAGTCGAGCTTCACATCCTGCTGTCTTGGTCTAAAGCCGGGAGTCTCCAGGTGTGTAAGCAGGGCAAGGCTGTTTACCAGATTTTCCAGTTTTTCTGTCTCAAGGACCAGTTTCTCCAGGCGCGGCTTCTCTACCTTGAAGAGACCATCGACCATAGCTTCCAGTTGTGCACGCAGGACAGACAAGGGGGTGCGCAAGTCATGGGCTATATCCTCTGCCCACTGTCGCCTCAACTGTTCCTCTTCAGCCAGATGCTCCTGCAGGACCTGTGAGGCTTGTGCTATGTCATTGAACTCGGCAATCTTACCCAACCTGAGGGGGATGGCTCGCTCTCCACTGGCCATGCGTTGCAAAGAGCGAACAACGCTTTTGCTCTCACGTTGCAACGGACGGGTAAACAGATAGGCGAGGAACAGGGAAAGCAGAGCACCTACAACCAAAGCCCAGAAGAGCAGTAGCCTGGAAGCAGCTATGAGAAACCCGTTGGAAGCCTGCTCATCGAAAGCGGGAAGATGCAAGGCGTACCTGAAGGCCAACGAGCCATCAGGGAGGGTCACCTCATACCATTGTTGGATATCCTTGAGATTTCTCAGGACCATCCTTGCCTGCCCACTTCCCCTTTCCGCTTCCTTATAGTAGTAGAGCAGTGCTCCTGCAGAAGAGGTGACCACAAGGTAATCTGGGGCAAAGGGAAGCCCTTCAAAGGCGCGGACCAGGTCAGCCTGAACCACGTTGGACTCTTTGGCCGTTGCCTCCTGTTGCAGGTCCAGCAACGTGGTGGAGATATACTGATGCAGGGCCTTCTGCTCATCCTCATGCCAGATTTGCATGATCTTACCCAGGCCAAAGGTAAGCAGGAGGGCAAGGACCGAGGCAAATATGCCAAGGGAGATAAGCACCAGAGCAAGGGAGCGAGCTGAGAGGCGACTGAAGAGCTGTCCAGGCGGTGCACCATTCATAGGACAGCCTCCCCTACCCATTTGTACCCAAAGCCCCGCACGGTCTCTATCCACCTCTCATCACCCAACTTTGAACGCAGGTTCTTCAGATGGGTATTGACCGTACGGTCCGACCCGTCATGCAGATAGTCCAGGCACTCACCGAGGATTCTTCCCCGACTGATGAGCTGCCCGGGGTGAGAGGAGAGAAACAGCAGGATCTTCCACTCCACCTTGGTCAGGGAGACCTCTTCGGCATCAAGGAGGAGTTGGTGGGTTGTCTTGTTTATCGTGAGGTGGCTCGATCCGATATTCCACTCAGTGGTGTTTTCCTTTTCGACACCACTGCGTGCATGCGAACCATCGAGTCTTTTCAGGATGGCCTGCACACGCAGGACCAGCTCCCTGGGGGAGAAGGGCTTGACGATGTAATCCTCCGCTCCGAGTTCCAAGCCAAGGATCCGGTCACTCTCCGACTCCTTGGCGGTCAGGAACAAAAAAGCGACATCGCTCTGCTCTTCGCGTATACGCTTGGCAAGTTCAAAGCCATTGCCATCGGGGAGCATGACATCGAGGATGCACAGCTTTGGCTTCTTGAAAGCCAGGGACTCCAGTACTGTTGCCACACCGCTGAATTGCTCCACTTCGTAATCAGAAAGTTGGAGATAGGAGCAAATAATCTCGCGTATGGCATCATTATCTTCCACTACATATATCATGGCCCAAGTGTACGCGTACAGAGACGGGGAAGCAAGAACGGGAAGGTCCAAACTGCTGCCAGTTTCCAATCTTCACCAAATCTTTACCCACTCTTACGATGAGCTATTCCTCCAGCAGGCAATACTCACCGTGTATGGAGGCTCCCTATGATTTCGAAACGGTATCTTTTGGTCACTGCCCTACTGCTCAGTCTCGCTCTTCCCCTCTTCGCCTGTGAGATGGAGTTCAGGCTCTCTGGCCCTGCAATGGCAGATATGAGAATCCTTCCAGGCTCTACGATAGCCCTTGAGAAAGGATCGTCCTACACCCTACAGGTCGTCTTCACCGAAGATCATCGCAACTGCAAGATACCACCTGAGGATACACTGTTCATGCTCGACAAGCAAAAATGGAGGGTGGACAAGACTGAGCAGGCTTTAGTGCTGCACAGAGCGATAGTCTGGCAAACAAGCGCTAAACGTACCAACGAGACAACCCTCTTGTTTGTAGCATCAGAGCAAGGGCAAAGAGTTCTCAACATCATTCGTACCTGTACGAAGGGAGGGTATGATGAAGAGATCATCTTCTCCGTCACATAGCAGCAGGATTCGCACCCTCATCCAGGCAACTCTCTTCCTGGGTGCTCTCACTCTTCCTACAGCAATTTTCCACATGATCTGCCCTATGGGAGGGATTGCTACCCTGACGCGCCTTTTCAGCCAAGGCCTGTTCATTCCCAAGACAGGATTAGCAAACATCATCCTTCTGGCAGCTGTCCTTATAACCACACTAGTGGCAGGCCCTGTATTCTGTGGCTGGCTCTGCCCCCTGGGAAGCATCCAGGACTGGGTTAATGCCTTGGCAAGAAAGATGAAGATTCCCCAAGCCAAGATTGCCCATCGTCTTGACCGGCTATTGAAGGTGACAAAATACCTTGTGCTGGCCCTCATACTCTTTGCTACGGCAAAAAGCTTCAATCTGGTATTCATCAAAGCCGACCCCTACTATGCCCTGATGCATTTTTTCACAGGGGAAGTGGCACCCCTGGCCCTGGTCATCCTCCTGGCAACCCTGCTGATAGCCCTTTTCATCCAACGCCCCTGGTGCAGGTACCTCTGTCCTATGGGTGCCATCCTCTCCCCACTGGGGAAAATCAGCAAACTGAAGGTCAAGAGGCCCTCAGATGCCTGTATATCGTGTGGAGCGTGCAGCAAGACTTGCCCGGTGGGCCTGGATCCAAGTGCTGAGCCATGGCTCTCCCAGAGCAGCTGCATCAGATGTGGCCTATGCGAAACCTCATGTCCACCCAAACTACGCACATCCAGGCATACCTATACCATTTCTCTAGCTATAGCACTGTTTCTGACATCACTGTTCTTCCTTGCCCCACTGGTTACCAGACAAGGGGACTCCCTCTCTCAGGACCAGAAGGCCATAACCATGCAGACACGGCTCAATGAGCTTGAACCAATAACAGGAAAGAGCACAGCAGAAATACTCATCCTGCTGGACCTTCCTGAGGACTATGAAACGTCCATTCGCTTGGTGGATATAGAGGATGACTTTGAGGAGAAAAGCTGGCAGTGGGTAGAAGACAGACTAAAAAATCCCCAGGGAATGCTCTCTGAGGATCAGACATAAAGGACACACAAAGAGTGTCCTGGGGTAAAAAAAGGAAGCAAGAACAGGAGCTCGACATACTGAAAAAGAGAACACCAAGGTGCTATCGCTCCTGTTGCTTCACCATGGCCAAGGCCGATAGGTCATAGCCCTGGCCAACGGCTATGCTCCTCATCTGTTCCATCACTGCAGGGGAGAGCTCTTTCTCTCGGGCAAGAAACCAAAGTGATGAGCGACTATGGTCGCCTACCAGAGCCCAGCTATAGTTCTTTTCATCAAGGCCAAAGACCAGGTAGTCAGAGGCAAAGAGGTGGAAGAACCTCACCTTCAAAGCACCAGGAAAAGCATAGTCGGGTCTCCAGGCAATGGCCTTCACCCTGACATGTTTACCATCGAGGGTATGCTTGAACCCGCTGTTGACAACCTTGATCCTTCCATCCTTGCGAAGGGAGTATTCGGCGGTAACCCCGACAAGCTTCGTTTCAAAGCCATGCGCAAATCTTGCTATCTCATACCAGAGGCCAAGATATCGCTCAAGATCGAGTTCAGAGACAGTCTCTAAGGGTTTCATACTCTAGGCCTCCAGGCACAGGTCACTGTATTGCAAGCCTTTGCTTTCGTGTGGTCCGAAGCTGCTCAAGGGTCTCATCGAGCATCTCGCGCAGTTGTGCATACCGTTTGCCCTGACCTTCCTTATCACCGGTAAGCAGACAGGAGGCGATGTGCTCAGGAATGGTGAGTGCCTTCTCTTCCAACTCCTTGCCTTTCCTTGTCAGGCGCACTTCAACGGTACGCTCATCGGAAGGAAGGCGCTTCCTCTCTACGAGCTTTGCACTCTCCAGGCGCTTGAGCAGGGGAGAGACAGTTCCCGTATCAAGACTGAGGGCACTGCAGAGTTCCCCTACGGTAGCCTTCTCATGCTCCCAGAGGTAGAGCAAGGTGATGTACTGTGCATAGGTAAGTCCCAACTGATCGAGAAGAGGGCGGTAGGCTGCCATAAGCTCCCGTTCCAAGGCGTAAAAACGAAAGCAGAGCTGGTTGGAAAGCAGAAGCTGAGGATGTGCCATCAAAGGACCCCCTCTATCGAAGCTTTCAACTCCTCAGGTTCGGTCTTGGAGGCAAATCGTTCAACACTCTTGCCATCCCTACCTACCAGGAATTTGGTAAAGTTCCATTTTATGGAGCTGCCCAATATCCCGGGGGCCTGTTTCTTCAACCAGACGTACAGAGGGTCGGCACCCTTGCCGTTGACCTCAATCTTACTCATGATGGGGAAGGTCACCCCGTGGTTCAGCTTGCAGAACTCTGCTATCTCAGCATCGGTTCCAGGTTCCTGATGGGCAAACTGGTCACAGGGGAAGGCGAGTATGGTAAGGCCCTTCTCCTTGTACTGCTGATAGAGCTCCTCAAGGCCGGTATACTGGCCGGTAAAACCACATTTGCTTGCAGTGTTGACGATAAGCACTGGCTTGTCACGAAAGGTAGAAAGGGATAATTCTGATCCGTCGTTGCTCTTGACGGTAAAGTCATATAAGGAAGTTTCCATGGAATATTACTCCTATCATCTATTTAATTGTGTAAAATATAACAGAGAGCAATAGTCTTTGTCAAGACACTCAGCGACCAGTGACCTTGCTGCCTCACAAGGAATTGTCTGGATATGGGTGTATAGGAACATCCTATAAGCGTGCCCATACAGGTGGGCAAACAAGAGTGAAGGCCATGTCCACAGAGAGGACATGGCCTTCATCACATCAAAACCTACTTGCACCTCCTGCATAGAGGTTTTCTCATAGGTTCCTTTTCAGGCAGGATCCTTATTTCTCACTGCTCGAACGTGCCCAGAGGTTGATATTACCCTCCTGGGCATACGTGTCGATCTCTGCAAGCTCATCGTCGGTGAAGATGAGGTGATCCAAGGCACCCACATTTTCCCTGATCTGGCTAGGGGAACTGGCCCCGATAAGCACTGAGGTGACCTCCTTACGCCTGAGAACCCAGCTGAGGGCCATCTGTGCAAGGCTCTGCTTGCGCTTCTTGGCTATCTCATTGAGGGCTCTGATACGATCAAGGTTATCCTTGGTCAGCATATTGGTCGAGAGGGCTGTGCCCTCCTTGCCGGCTCTGCTGTCCTCCGGAATGGCATCGAGGTACTTGTCGGTGAGCATCCCCTGTGCCAGAGGCGAGAAGCAGATGGTGCCGATACCCAGTTCCCCTAAGGTATCCAGCAGGGAGTCCTCCACCCAACGGTTGAGCATGGAGTAGGAAGGCTGGTGGATCAGAACAGGCACACCACGCTCAGAAAGGATAGCATGGGCTTCACGGGTCTTCTCTGCCGAGTAGGATGAGATGCCCACATAGAGGGCCTTACCCTGCCTGTAGGCAGTTTCCAAGGCTCCCATGGTCTCCTCAAGGGGTGTATTGGGATCGAACCTGTGTGAGTAGAAGATATCGACATACTCCAGTCCCATACGCTTGAGGCTCTGGTCGAGACTACTGAGCAGGTACTTGCGACTTCCCCACTCCCCATATGGTCCCGGCCACATGTTGTAGCCTGCCTTGGTCGAGATGATGAGCTCATCGCGGTAAGCCTTGAGGTCCTGCTCCAGGATCTTGCCGAAGTTCAGCTCTGCCGATCCTGCAGGGGGACCATAGTTATTGGCCAGGTCGAAATGGGTTATCCCCAAGTCAAATGCGGTATGGATCATTTCCCTTGCATTACCCAGGGATGTCACATCACCAAAGTTATGCCAGAGTCCGAGGGAGACAGCAGGGAGTCTGAGCCCACTCTTACCACAAAAGTTATACAGCATGGAATCATAGCGATTTTCTGAAGGTGTATACATAAATCCTCCTAATATATGTAGTTTCCGCATGCAAGGGATCAAGGCCCTTGCTAGCAGTATACCCTCTAAGCATCACCCTAAGCGTAGCTTCTGTCAACCTCCCGGAAGGCCCGCTCTCTCAGACTCTCCAAAGGTATGCCCTGCATATGCATCATTTGCTCCAGTTGCTTGCTGCTCATCCTATATGCCTTGGTTCTGGTCATTGGAATCTGTTCATTTCCATTTTGCTTTGACAAGGGTGAAGGCTACCTCTACACTATAAGCATAGATGTGAAGGAGAACCAATGAGTATCGGCTTTGCGTGCCTAGCAGTGGGAGTCCCAGAGAGCGAGATGAAAAGTCTCACCCTCAGCAGGGTGTCTGAAAAGAGCTTGGGCGAGGTGTGTAGGGCTAATCTTGCCCACTTGAAGAATCTGCTTCTCTATACGAAAAACAACAATCTCAAGCTCTTTCGCATCAGCAGCGACCTCATTCCCTTTGGCTCGAGTGATGCGAACACCCTGAAGTGGTGGGAGTTGTTTGCCAGTGAACTCGCCGATCTGGGAACGCTTGCAACAGAGGGTGGCATACGCCTCTCCATGCATCCTGGGCAGTACACGGTCCTCAATTCGCCACGGGAAGAGGTAGTCACCAATGCAGTAGCCGACCTACTCTACCATACCCAGGTGCTCTCCAGCATGAAACTGGGGCGCGAGCACAAGATCGTCGTGCATATCGGAGGGGCCTATGGGGATAAGCAGCGTGCGATGAGGCGCTTTGTCTCCACCTACAGGACACTTCCACAAGGGGTGAAGGACAGGCTTGTCATCGAGAATGATGACAAGCTCTACACCATCAGCGAAGTGCTCGCCATCGCGAGGGAGACCGGATGCCCAGTGGTATTTGACAATCTGCATCACGCGATCAATCCAAGCGAGGAAACTCTGACTGAGAGGCAGTGGATAGAGGCGTGCTCAGCAACCTGGAAGGCCGAGGATGGAAGGCAGAAAATCCACTATGCACAGCAGGACCCAAGAAAAAAACCAGGGTCACACTCCCCCACCATTGCTTTGGCTGAATTCCTCGCCTTCTATGAGAAGCTTCCTGACAAGGATATAGATATCATGCTTGAGGTGAAGGACAAGAACATCTCAGCCTTGAAATGCATGCACGCCACACAGGGAGCCTCCAAGGAGGTTCTCGGGGAACAATGGGTCAAGTATAGGCCCCTGATCACCGAACGCGACCCTGAAAAGGTCTGGAAGGTTGAGGACCTTCTCAGGGATGCTGAGGATGGACCGGAGTTGGGCGTCGCATTCTACAGCCTCCTGGAGCGGTACCTCGCCCTGGAGGTTACCCGCTCCCAGGCCGAGATAACAGCAGAGGCCATGGCAGAGCTATGCATCGCGAGCCCTGCCGAAAGGAAGCGGATCACCAACAGGATCACCCAGTACAAGAGCGCTGAGATACCACTGGAAAAGCTCAAGCAATCGATCATGAGCATAGCAAACAACCATAGGGTGGATGAGGTACTAAGCTCGTACTACCCGATGATGTAGGAGAAACATATGGAAAAGAAACAACGATTCACCCCAACTTCAATTCTTGTGACCATCACCTTTATCCTGATGGTTACCGTCAACGCCCTGGCAAACATCCTTCCCATAGCGGGAATCACTACCGGTGAGGTCTCGGACTCCTTTCCCAACCTCTTCGCCCCGGCAGGGCTCACCTTTTCCATCTGGGGGGTCATCTACGTATTGCTCGGCCTCTACACCCTCTACCAACTGGGTCTGTTCCAGAAGGATAAGGCGACCGACCAGCAGTTACTCACACGAGTTGGCAATATCTTTGCCTTCTCCTCGCTGATAAATGCTATCTGGATCTTCTGCTGGCATTACAACATCATCTTCCTCTCGGTCATCCTGATGCTTCTGATCCTCCTCTCGCTGATAACCATCCACCTGATCCTCAGGAAGGTACCCATGTCACGCAAGCAGTGGTTCTTCATCAAGCTGCCATTCTCCATCTATTTCGGATGGATAACCGTAGCAACCATTGCAAACATCACAGCCCTTCTGGTAACCATGGGCTTCGGCGGATGGGGCCTCAGTGAGCCTGCATGGACAAGCACACTCATCATCATCGGCACCCTCATCGGCATGACAACCGGTATCCTTGCCAAGGACATCCCCTATGTTGCAACACTCATCTGGGCCTTTGTAGGGATATACATCAAGCATACATCAGTGGCGCTCTTCAACAGGGCTTATCCTGTGGTAATAACTACAGCTCAGGTTGCCATTGGGTTATTGGTCGCTACCCTGATCCTTATCGTATTCAGGAAAAGCAAACACGCAGAGCACATGTGATGCACACCACCACCACCTGGGAGCTTCGGCTCCTTAAGGCTCTCCTATGGGCATACATCGGCCTGTGCCTCATCATAGCCTCACTGAACTGGGGCTATGTGCCCTCTGCCTCCCCAAAGGCAGCACATGCCATTACAACCTTATGGCACTTCTATGAGAACTGGATCAAGACAGCTCTCATAGTTGTCTGTGGCTTCCTAACTCTGCGCATCAGGGCAGAGAAGGGAAGCGTTTCCATGCGCAAGCAGAATCTGATAGGCTTCGGCTTTGCAGCGCTGCTGGTCCACATCATCCTCCCCTATCTGCTCGCCAACCCCGAAGCCTACTATTTTGCCATGCCCCTTCCCTGGTCCACCGTCCCCCTGCAAGCGGCCAAGGAGGGGACAAGAGTGCACCAAAGCCTGAGCCAAAGCATAGGGCTTGGGGGTATCAGGGCATCGATACTCTTCTTTTGGATATATAGTGCCTGCATCCTGGTAGGGACACTCTTCTACGGACGCAGGCTGCAGTGCTCAAAGCTGTGCCTCTTCAATGGGTTCGCTGCAGAAATCTTTGAACCTGCCATCCCTTTGCTGGGAAAAAAGAAATCTCCTCTGTCAAAAAGGCATCTTTCGGCGCTCGCTGTTGTCAGGACACTCTGTATCATCGTGGCCTTCGGCTTTACCCTCTACTGGCTTCTCCATATGGCAGGCGTCCCCTTGCAGGGGAGTATGGCTCTTGTCTCCCAAGCCGAAACCTACAAGTACCTCATATTCGAGCTTCTCATGGCGATGTTCTTCTGGGTGGCGTTCATAGGAAGGCTCTACTGCTACTACTGCCCGCTGGGCACCGTATTGAGCTGGATAGCAAGAATAGGTGGACAGCACATAGCCACCGATGAGACTCGCTGTATCCAATGCGGTACCTGCAATAAGGTCTGCCCACTCTCCATAGATGTGCTATCCTTTGCCAGGGTAGGGGCTCCCATGGATACGCTGCGCTGTGTCGGCTGTGGACATTGCATAGACGCATGTCCTACCAAAACATTGAAATATACAACAACATGGACTAGACATATACATGTATCTGTCAAGTCAAAACAGGTAAATCCTTAGTATAACACTAGTAATATGTTGACAAGTGTCAAAACCCGATGGTAGGCTTGCCATACAGCCACAAGGAGGGCTCCGGATGGCAGAACGAACATATAGGAGACAGACAAGTCCTAGAAGGTCCATATTCATCCCTCTGGTGATAACCCTGCTCCTTCTCGTTGTCTCAGGGATCCTTGTCATCTCCTATTTCAATGACTTCTACCATACTGAAAAAACCCATGAGGCAACACTTCTGGCACAGACCTATGCCAATACCTTGGAAACGACCCTTGATGCCAGGGCATTACTTGACGAGCAGCTTCGGACAACCCTTCGTGTGGCCGGAAACATCGTCTCCAGAGAAGAGAAGCCCTTCTCCAACAGGATGCTCGCTGACCTTGCCAAGACGCTGAACGTCGACGTGCTCTATGTATATGACAACAACCTGCAGGTGGAACACTCCAGTGACGGCCTGTACCAGGGATGGATAGCACCAGAGGGACACCCGGTGAGAACCTTCTATGATAGCGGACTCGACCAGTATACCGATGAGATTCGTTCTGATTCCGAAACAGACACCTTCTGGCTCTACAGCTACCAGCGCTATGGTGGGGGAAGGATGGTCCAGAGTGGAATTCTTGCCGATAAGGTGGCAGAGCTCTATGCACAACTGGATGAGCAGGCGATCATCGACAGGATTGTCAAGGAGAGTCCCTTCATCCAGATCGCATTCATCGACACCAGGAACATCGTCACCGCTTCGAGCGTCCCGAGCGAGATAGGGCAACAAATTGATGAAAAAATTCTCTTTCAGGCCATTGAGGAGGGTCCCACCCACCTCAAGTATGTCGACAGGCGATTTGACTGGTACCTCAAGCTCTATATTCCTATCCAGGTGAAGGGCAGCAAGGTGGGGACTCTGGGGTTGCTGTTCGACCTCTCAAATACGAACAAGCTCTTCATGCAGGTCTCACTGACTGTCACTGCTGTGCTGGTCCTGCTCTTTATCCTGTTCGGTTTCACCATCATCAACATAACGAGAAAGAACAAGCACATCTTCAATGTTGCCTACTTTGATACGGTCACCGGCTTGCCAAACATCAGTTTCCTCAAGCAGGTACTACTGGAACAGGAGCCCAAGCCTTTTGCACTGCTCATCATCAATCCCCTCCACATCAAATTCATAAACCTCATATATGGATACAATTATGGCGATACCCTGTTGCACCAGATAGCAGGGAAACTCAGCAGCATAACCCTCAGGGGTTCATATCTGCAGTCATACCGCTTCACTGACGACCAGTTCGTCATCACGGTAAAGAATTACGAATCCAAGCAGACCCTCTACAGCCTCTGCGAGCAAATCCTGTCCATCAATGAGGAACCCGGGCCCTTAGGTGCGGTAGACCTGACCCTAGGTGTGGTGGAGTGGAACAAGGGAGCCCTTGATTTCGATACCCTCATCAAGGAGGCTTCCATTGCCCTGAATGCTACAAGCGAAACACACCGGATCCAATTCTATACGAAGGAGATAGGGCAGCGGATCCTGCGCCAGGATACCATTGAAAACGAACTCAAGGATATCATTTCAGGGAAAAAGGATACCCTCCATCTCCTCTTCCAGCCTATTGTCAATGCAAAGAGTGGTTCCATCGTAAGCTTCGAGGCCCTTGCACGCATGCAAAGCAGTACCCTGGGAAGGGTTCCACCCCTGGAGTTCATCGCCATTGCCGAGGAGAGACATCTCATCATCCCACTTGGCAAAGTCATCCTGGGCAAGGCTGCTGCCTTCATGAAGCGACTTACCGAACTGGGATATGGCTCCTACCCCATTGGGGTCAATGTCTCAGCTATGCAGTTGCTGGATGAGACATTTGTTGCCTCTTTCCAGGAAATAACGAAAAAGGCCGGCATAGAGCCGCAACAGCTGGAAATTGAACTGACAGAATCGGTGTTCTCCGCTGACTTTGAGTTTCTTGCCCAGCAAATACAGGCCATCCACGCCCTGGGAATCCATATTGCCCTAGATGATTTCGGTACGGGCTTCTCCTCCCTGAACCGTCTTGAAGGGTTGGTAGTGGACACGCTGAAACTTGACAAGCAATTTGTCGACAAGCTCATCGATCCTGAGGCGACAAAGATATCAGCAGACATCGTCTCTATGGTCCATCATCTGGGCAAGCACATCATTGCCGAAGGGGTGGAGACAGAGCAGCAACGTCAGCTGCTGCTGGACATGAACTGTGACTACATGC
>CAZTXW010000022.1:0-26575 GCA_964617345.1 uncultured Sphaerochaeta sp.
CCGATGAACTGGATGATGGCACACTCTGTCTCTTCAGTGCCTGTGGCATTGGGGTAGTTGATAAAGCCATGGATGGTCTTCTTTACCTCAAGGTACTTTACCGGGGTGTCTGCTGATGCCAAGGCATCGGCATAGAGCTTGCCGTCATCACGAAGGGGGTCGTACTCTGCCCCTATGATAAGGGTCTGTGGCAAGCGTGAGTGGTCCTTGCTCAACAGCGGGGAGAAGCTGGGGTTGAGAATATCCTTGGGCTCTCTCTGATAGCTGTTGATGAAGAAGGCCATATGCTTGTCGGTAAGGGTGGGTGAGTCCTTGTACTTCTCGTACGAAGCGGTTCTCATCCTTCCATCTGTAACAGGATACAGCAATACCTGACCCGCAATGGCAGGGCCCTTGCGGTCCCTGGCAAGACGGCTTACCACTGCTGCGAGGTTGCCTCCGGCACTGTCTCCCATCAGATAGATCCTGTCGGGGTCAGTCTTCCAATACCTGCAGCCTGCTGCTGCCCATATCAGGGTATCATAGCAGTCCTCCACAGCCGTGGGGAACTTGTACTTGGGTGCAAGGCGGTAATCGACAGAGAGTACCGATGCCCCTGTGATGTCGGCAATATGAGCACAGAAGAAGTTGTACAGGTCCATATTGCCCCAGATCCAACCACCACCATGGTAGAAGATGATGAGGGGCGTGAGGTCTGAGATGTCGCGAGAACCCTGTTTTTCAAAGAAATATCCGGTTACCATCGCATCGGTGACAGGAATGATAAAGGTCTTGGAGTCGATGTTTTTTGCACTCTTGCCCAAGAGCTTGCGAATGAGCATGTTGTTAGGAATGGAAATATCGTTAATCTCTTCGATGCGCTTGGGAGTGAGTCCCTCAGGGTCGGCTACTGAAAGTTTGCCGATAAGGGCCACCAGGCGTTTCATCTTCGGAGACAAATCATAGTCAACCATAGTGGACATATGGTAATGTATCCCTGTTGGGCGTGCAAGAGCTTGGAGGGAAAAGATGGCTGTATTGCCCCAGCAAATGAGTAAATATGCAGAAGATAGTGCATAGGTATACTGTTGCGTTTTGTTGTATTTTGTATATTATTAGCAATTTTATTGAACACTCTTGACGTGGTGGCTATACTTTTGCCATGAGTAACAAGGTGAGAATGCTACAGACCAAGCAGTTTGGCTACGGGTTTATGGAAGATGCGTATATTCCTGAAGGTAAGGATGAATACTATCTGCGCAACCAGATGGTGGGAAATGTTGAGGGGTATCGCAACCTCACATCAGCAGAAATAGGGGTCCTGCAGGAGAATCTGAACATCTGTCCAGCATGGGAACATGTTCTGGTCAGTGACCCTTTTGACCCCTCCCTGATCAAGAACAGTGAGTTCTACGGCTTGGTACGCCTGGGCAAGATGAGCAGGCAGGTGGCATGCTTTCATGACTTTTGTGTGCCTGTCGGCATTACCAACAGTCGCCTTGTCTCCTGTGATATCGGCGACTACTGCGCCATCCTGGACTGTTCCTACATAAGCCATTATATCATTTCAAACCATGTCATCCTCTATCGCCTTGGGGAGTTGCAGGCAACAAACCATGCGAAGTTCGGCAATGGTATCGTCAAGGAAGGGGAAGATCCTGAGGTACTGGTGACCATCGGCATCATGAATGAAGCCGGTGGACGTAGTGTGCGCCCTTTCAGTGGTATGCTCACCTCCGATGCCTTCCTCTGGGGGACCTTCCGTGATGATACCCTCCTTATGCAGAAGTTCGAGGCGATGACTGACAGGGAGTGTGACCTCAGACGGGGTTGGTATGGCTTTGTCGGGGAGAGGGCGGTCATCAAGTCCTGTGATACCATCAAGGATGTCTGGATAGGGGCCGGCTCATATATCAAAGGGGCAAACAAGCTGAAGAACCTCACCCTTCGCTCAACCTTGGAATCGCCGGTACAGATCGGGGAAGGGGTGGAGCTGGTCAATGGAATCATAGGGTCCGGCAGCCGCGCCTTCTATGGCAGCAAGGGCATCCGCTTCATCATGGGGGACAACTGTAGTCTCAAATACGGGGCCCGGCTCATCCATTCCATACTTGGGGACAACTCCACGGTAAGCTGCTGTGAGATATTGAACAACCTTATCTTCGGAGGTCATGAGCAACACCACAACAACTCATTCCTAGTTGCCAGCCTTGTGATGGGGCAGTCCAATATGGCAGCCGGTGCCAACATCGGTTCCAACCACAACAGCCGCGGCAATGATGGGGAGATGATAGCAGGGCGTGGGTTCTGGCCTGCCCTCTCCAGTACCCTCAAGTATGACTGCAAGTTTGCTAGCTACGTACTGATAGCCAAGGGCAACTATCCCTATGAGTTGAATATCCCCCTTCCTTTCAGCCTGGTCAGCGCCGACAGCCGCGAGTGCAGGCGTGTGGTCCTTCCAGCCTACTGGTGGATGTACAACCTCTACGCCTTGGAGCGTAACAGCTACAAGTATCGAAAGCGGGACAAGCGCAAGGTTATCCGTCAGCATATAGAGACCGACTATCTGGCCCCCGATACGGCAATGGAGATGCTCAACGCCCGCAAGTTGCTCTCCCTGTGGACGGCTGTGAGCTATAACAGCCAGATTGGATCGGATAAGGTCCACTCTGAGGAAGATCTGATGATGCAGGGCAAGATGTTGCTTGAGCGTCAGGGTGATGAGCTCTCTAGTCTTACTGTCACCTCCTTTGAGCTGGAGAACAGCGCTGAAGCTGTTGAGATACTCAAGCCTGTAGAGGCCTATCGCTCCTATACGGAGATGTTGCTCTATTACGCAGCTTCGACGATCGCCTCATGGTGTAGCAGCCAGAGCTGTTCGGTCTCCAGCTTTCAGCAGCAGAGTACTCCGAAGTTGGAGGATTGGCTGAATGTAGGGGGGCAGCTGGTTCCCGCCTGCAGGGTGGAAGCGCTTAAGGAGCAGGTTCGGACAGAGAGATTGCACCAATGGTCTGAGGTGCATCATACGTACGAAGCCTGGTTTGCAGACTACCCGAGGGATAGGGCCGAACATGCTCTTGCCATCTTGCATGAGATATTGGCTGTCGGTGAGATAACAGCCTCCCATTGGCAGAGCCTGCAGGAAGCTGTTGTCCGTATCCGCCTGCATATAGAGGAGCAGGTCTTCAAGACCAAGGAGAAGGATTTCAACAACAAGTTCCGATCGAGTACCTATCGTAATCTCCAGGAACGTGATGCGGTCTTGGGGTGCCTTGATGACAATCCCTTTATCCAGGAGTCGAGGATTGCCAGTGAGCGTATCATCGCTGAGGTCCGTTCGGTGAGCTTCTGATCGGTATGGGAATATAAAGAGAAAAGAAAAGGGAAAATATAAAAGAAAAGGAAAAGGAAGAAAGCATGCACCCAGGCTTTGCCTGATAGCATGCTTATCCCTTCTACCCCTTCTCTTTGTGCCTATATGCCTTGTAGAGGTCGTCAGCAATGCTGATGAGTGTCAGTAACAGGAAGCAGGTTACAGCTGCCTGTGCAATTACTGACCAGGTGGCAAGGTCGTTTTTGAAGAAGCGAATGAAAGCCTTGTCCAAGGCATCCCATCGGGTCATGAAGAATGCAAAATATGAAGCTCCTGCGAGATCGCTTAGGCAGCTGATCCAAACCAAGCGTATGCTCCATTCTTTCCTTATGAGCTTGATCAGGCTGACAAGCAAAGCAACCAGTGAGAAGAACAAGAGTCCGAATATGAGGCCCTTCGCTGAAGAGGGGATAAGCATGGGTGTTGGTTCGGCACCCTTCTGGTAGATGGCTAACAGGTTGGGATTACGATAGAGAGCGAACAACAGGACAGAAAATAGGGCCGAGACGATTGTCTCAACCAGGGTTTCGCCTTTTTTGATGGGAAGAGCAACTTTCATGGATGAAGAGTACCGCATGATAGGCTCTGTCGTCTAGAATCAGGGCAGAGCTTCACCATCTCACCCTTACCGGACATATGGTCTTATCCGTAACTGCAGCAACAAGATATCCTTCTATGCATCAGAAAAACGCTCAGGTGGGGAAGGAAGGGAATACAGCATGGTCGAGCTGATTTTTTTGGCTATATTTCTAAAAAGAAAAATTGACACCAGAAATCTTCGGTGGTAGTATGTAGGTGTGGTGGTGAAGAAGGGGAATAACCGAAAAAACACCCTGAGTAGCCAAGAAGCCCTCCATGGTGGAGGGTTTTTTTTGTGCTTTGGATACCGCCCTTTTCTTGTGTATCCCTAATCTCCTAACCTTGGGTATGGTAGGTTTTTAGAGTATGTCGTATGAGGTATTCTCGCTATGAGAAATATAGTCTGTTGGTGTGGTTGTATGGGGATGTTGCAAGACAAACACCCAGTTCTGGTGTATAATACAAAGAGATTATATCTGTCACAAGGGATGTGTTGTAGATGTTGAAATATGAATTGCTGATCAGGGATATCAAGAAACGGATATCTTCTGGCCAATGGTTTAGCGATATGCTGATGCCCACCGAATCTGAGCTGTGTGGAATGTATGGCGTGAGCCGGATCACTGTCAGGCGTGCATTGGAAGAGCTTGAGATTGAAAACCTTATCACCAGGATCCAAGGAAAGGGCACCTTTATTACACCCTCGAAGATGTATTCTGGGGCGAGTGCCAATGGCTTTACAGAGAATATGGCAGAGCAGGGAGTTGTTGTTGTCTCCCAACTGCTCGTTGAGGAGTTGGTCCCAGCATCAGCGGAGATCAGACAGAAACTCCTGTTGCCGGACTCGAAAAGCATGGTCTGGCATTTCTCCCGCGTTCGGTTGGCAAAAGAGCAGCCCATTGCGATCATGGATACCTATGTAAAAGAGAGTCTGGGGGATATCATGCGGACCTATGATTTGACGAAAGAGTCCTTCTATGGTCTCTATCAGAAGATATTTGGTATGCCCGTCGTGGACACCATCGGTTCTGTCACTGCCATTATCCCCAAACCTGAGGTGTGCACCATACTGCAGGTACCCCAAGGTTCAGCCCACCTCTGGTATAAGAGTGTCGGCTATCTGGCCAATGATACCCCAGTGCAGGTGGACTATTCGGTTTTCAACTCCGGCTTGTATGAGTTTTCCATCAACATGAAAAACCTGAGGATTGAGAACCTTTCATCATAATGGCAGAATTATCTCTCCCACTTTGCCTTCTCGTATGCATATGCATCAAAGATATCCAGGATCTCTTCAATGGAAGATGAGACGATCAACTGTTCCCACTGCTCCTTGCGGGTGAAGCCACGCTTGTACATCACCTCCAACTGGTCGAGCAATGGGGTATAGAACCCCTCATGGTTCAAGACAGCACAGGGCTTGTTGGTGAATCCAATCTGACGCCACGTAATGACCTCGGCAAGTTCCTCCAGGGTTCCTATGCCACCGGGAAGAGCAATGAAGGCATCGGCCTTCTGGTACATCAGGGCTTTTCTCTCGTGCATGGTATCAACGACGATGAACTCATCTACGACCAGCTCTTCATATTCGGGCTTGTAGAACCTTTTGGGCGAGATGCCCACAACATGAGAGCCCGCATCCTTCATGATTCGTGCAACCTCTCCCATAAGGCCTCGGGTTCCCCCGCCATACACCAACCCGATGTTCCTCCCCGCCAGGGTGCTCCCTACCGTTTGGGCCAATGCACGAAAACTATCGTTATCTCCAAAGTTGGATCCGCAAAATACACAGATATGACGTAATTCCATTAGTTCCTTTCCTCTCTAGTACTATCGTTGTTATATATGGTCATGCATCAAACCATATGGGATTGGAGAGCAAGCGCATGCTCCTATGGTCTCTATAGGCCATCCCCCAAAACTTTGCCTTGACTATATCCTCATGAAATTCAATACGCACATAAGATTCCCCTGATGCTATGCGCTTCAGATCCTTTTCCTCCAGGGTGAAAACGTGCTGCTCATCAGGGCCCTTGATATAGATGATATCGTGTACTTGGCCACCTGTCATGATAAACAGGTTTCCACTGGGATTGTCTTGCAAGGTGACGATGCACGAACAGCTATCACCCTTCTGGAGGGCGATGCTGTCACCCATCCTGTACGTCTTGTCCCTGTAGGTCGCATGGAAATCCAGGCGGGAGTCACCATAGGAGACATAGGCCCTTCCCTGTTTCAGCCCACGCAAGATTGCCGGCTGGGAAAGTTCTCCAGTCTCCACCCAAGTGCGTATCTGCCCAAGCTTCCAGGGGCCTTCTGTTGCAGAAGCGTTATGACTATCGCTGCTGCCGACACCAGTGAGGTGTATGCCCTGGCAGAGATAGGTATCCCAGAGTGTTGGGTAGATAAGTGAAACCGGGCCATCGGCAAGACACCATATCTCGAACAGGTCGGCCTTGTGTACAGGGAAATCATGATAGCGCCAGGCCACAAGACCACTTGCAGCGTGATTGATACAAAACAGTCCGCCCTGTTCATGTGTTTCATCAGCAACACTCTCCATTGTATGGGGTGTTTTCAGACCAAGCTGTTCGGCAAGTTCCTCATTGTCATCGACCAGTGGGTTGATCCATCTGGTGATCCCATGGATATTTGCATGGCCAAAATCTCCGGAAACCTCCATGCTCTGTATGCAAAGCAGGGAATATCTCTGATACACCTTCTGGAGCTGTAGCCAGTGACTTGCAGTGAAGTGATCGGTCAGCGCTATGAAGTCGAGCTTCTCCTTCTGGGCCACTTCAAGGACCTTCTCCACGGAGGTGCGTCCGGTGCTTTCATCCGAGTGCAGGTGCAACTCTCCACAATACCACCCTTTTTCCCTGTTTGGGACATTGTGTGAGAACGGGTGGGCAGAGAGTTCCGTAAGATGTGTGGGAGCCTGCCCTGTAAGGGGAGCAATGGCCTGCATCTCCTCCTCTGAAGCATATATCTTGCTTGTCAGGCAGATATCCTCAAAAAACCTTCTCTTGTAGATCACCAGCAGCCACTGTCCGCTGGGCATTGGCCCTGGTATCCCTCCCTTGGAGGCAGTATCTTGTGAGAGGAAGAGTTTCTCCTCATGATAGCCCGAGGCCCCTTCTGATGCCTTCATGATACGCACACTACCTGTTGAGTCAAAGAGGGCAATGGGAAGCTGTGCCTCTTGCTGTGTCTCCCTGGTGAGGAGGATAGTCAGATCTGTTGTGTTCTCAGGAACAGAAAAGGAGAGACGCGCATAGCGCTTTGATTGGATTGCATCACTTTCTTCAACCAGCAGCATACTCTCTGCCGAATGGATGAGCCTTTGGTTGTTCACGCTTGTACACCTCCTGGAGCTTGTATGCTAACACCATAGGGAGTAGGAAGAGATCCCACAAGAGTGTGGCATCTCTCCCTCTCCGCTAGCGAGTCAGAGTCTAGTAGATGAACTCGCCAAAGGACTTGGCTTCATCGAACTCTGCCTGGAATAGGGCTGTGTACTCATCAAGGACTTTCTTGGGTGACTCATTGTTCAAAATGATCCGACTGATCATGTCGTTGACACGATTGAAGACGTCCCTGAGGTTCTTGGTTGTACTTGGTGCTTCCTTTCCGTAGGCAAGCTGGTCGATCATGACCGTATACGCTGGGTTCTCAGCTAGGAAGGTCTTGACTTCAGGCAGCTCCATGACACTTTTCCTGGTAGGCAGGTTTCCTGTTTGCATGAAGAATTCTGCAACCGTCTCAGCCTGTGCCATGTACTTCAAAAAGCGTATTGCCGCATCAGTTGAAGCTTTGGAAGCCTGGGAGGTTATGGCAATGTTGCCCCCACCAATAGTCACTGCATGGCCACCTTTTCCTGCTGGGATGAAATTGAAGGACCAGTCGTACTTGAGCAACTTCTCTGCTGTTGGGATGAAGGAGGTTGTCTGGAATACGGAAGCGACTTTCCCGTCTAGGAAGGCTCCGTTCTGTTCCTCAAATCCACCGACTAGGACAGGCTGCATCAGAAGCAGGTTGTCGTTGAACATCTGCTGGAAGTACGTCATCATCTCAATGGTTTCAGGGCTGTTCAGCTTGATCGTCCCATCAGGGGTGCTGATCTCGCTTCCCCAGGTGTATGCGATGGCGTCAAACAGGAACTGGTGGAAGAATGCATAGCCATAGTAGTAATCATTGCCAAGTTTCTTCATGGTCTTCGCATCCTGCCTGAACTGCTCCCAGGTGGTTGCAGGCTTTGCAATCCCGGCTTTCCTGATCAGGTCATTGTTCACAAAGAACCCCTGGGTGCTCCGGTTGTAGGGAAGTGCATAGAGCTCATCCTTGTAGGTGAGGTCTGCAAGCATCGCAGGATAGTAGTCTTGCAGCATCTCCTTGGGCATCAGGTCATCCAGACTTTTCAGCAGCCCGAGTTGTGAATACCAGGGAACATCAAGGTAGTCACAGATCAGCAGAGTGGGCATGTTCTTGGCATTGGCTGCAGCAGCGATTTTCTGGCGCAGTATGCTGTATCCGCCCTGGTGGATGACCTCTACCTTCACCTCATTCTGGGAGGTGTTGTATGCGGCAACCTGGGCGTCGAACACTTTCGCCTTGGAGCCACTGAGGCTACTCCACAATTCGATGGTCACCGGACCTGCAGGCTTGGCTTCCTGCTGTCCTGCGGCAAAGCTCACTGCCAATACAGATACGAACAGTACAAGTACAACGAGAATTTTCTTTGTTTTCATAGTTATAATCTCCTTTATAAACTAGTTCTTACCATGTGCATATACCTCTGACGAGGGTGAAAAATACTGACATCAGGAAATGGGGTAATTGTTTATCCTTTGACACCCCCTTGCAGAAAATCGTTGGTGAAGTATTTCTGCAGACTCAAGTAGAGTAGTATGAGGGGAAGCAGGACAAAGATTGTGGCGGCCATCAACAGGTGCCACTGAGTCCCTCCGTCATTGACCTCCTTCATCATGACAATCCCAACCGGCATGGTCCTACGCTGTACACTGCTGGTCATGATCAGGACCCAGAAGTAGTCGTTCCAGCGCCACTTGAAGGCCATGATCGCATACGCGATGAGCGAGGGCTTTGCAAGATGGACCATTATCCTGAAGGCGATGTTCAGGTGCCCAGCCCCTTCAATCCTTGCAGCTTCATAATAGTCCTTGGGGATTGTGGAGAAGCTTTGCCTGATGAGGAACACCCCGTACGCATCAGCTGCGAACGGTATGATCAGAGCCTTGAAGGTATCCAGCCACCCAAGCTTCAGGATGATGGAGTACAGGGGGATGATGGCAACCTGGGTGGGCATCATCAGTACCGCAAGAACCAGGAGGAAAAGCAGGTTTTTCCCGGGGAATCGCAGGAAGTTGAAGGCATACGCTGCAAGGAGAGCTGTTACGAGTTGCAACATGGTCGCTGCAACTGATACGAACAGGCTGTTGAAGGCATAGATGTCAAAGGGCTCTACGTTCCATGCTTTGGCAAAGTTGCTGAAAGCTGGAGGGATGGGGATGTGCAGAGGCTTGGTCAGCACTTCAGAGGTCGACCCCTGGAGGCTGGTGAGGATCATCCAGGTAAAGGGTGCCACCACTACGATTGTCATCAGTACAAGGAATGTGATACCCAGTATCTTGGTCAGTATGGAGAAGGTCTTCTGCATCGTGTTGTTTTGGGCAATGGCCTCACTATAGGTATCAGGCATGTGTCTCCTCCTTGTCCTTGGACAATGTGCGCTGTACTACGGTAAAGAAAAGCAAAATGAGAAAGAGGAATACAGAAAGGGCTGAAGCATATCCTGCATGGGCCCGGGCAAACGCTTCCTGGTAGATATAGAGGTTCAGCACATTCGTACTGTTGAACGGACCTCCTCCGGTCATGACCGCTACGATGTCGAATACCTGCATCGCTTGGATAAAGGAGGTAAGCAGGAGGAAGTAGGTAGTGGGCTTGAGCAGAGGCAGCGTTATTCTGGTGGTCTGTTGCCATGGGGAGGCACCGTCGATCGTTGCCGCTTCATACACATCATCACTGATACCCGAAAGGCCGCTGCTGTAGATGAGCATGATATAGCCGATGCTTCTCCATACGGCGAGGGAGATGACGATCCACATTGCATATCCGGGGGTGAGCAACCATCGTGGGCTCTGTCTTCCTATGAGGTTGAACAGTTGTCCGGCCAATCCGTAATCAGGGTCAAATATCCATATCCAGAGGATTGCCACCGCACTTGCTGTGGTGATGTTGGGGATGAAGAAAACTGTCTTGAGGATATTCGATGCCAGGCTCTTGCGTTTGTGCAGGGAGACTGCCATGAAGAAGCCAAGGATCATTGAGAAGGCTGTTGACCAGAAAGTAAAGAAAAATGTGTTGCCGAGTATGTTCCAGAATATCTCTGAACTGAGGATAGCCTTGAAGTTTGCCAGCCCTACGAATCGTTTGTTGGGCGAGAACAAGTTCCAGGATGTCAGGCTGATCCTAACGTTATCGATGAGGGGGATATACTTGAAAACGAGGAAAATGGTAAAAATGGGCACAAGGAAAAAGAAGGCTGTGAGTAGCTCATCCTTTTTGTAGGTACCCCGTCCAATGGACACATTGTTTCCTTTGGATTTTCTCTCAGGTAGTTTCATGCTTCTGGTTTTCCTTCTTTTTATTCTCAAAGAGGTCGGTGAAGAGGGAGTGACGGAGCTCTTCGGTAAAGGCATTCTCCCTTGAGCCATGCGTCTCATGGATCAGCTTCAGGATGATCTTTTGCAAGACGGCCCTAGTCGCCGCATAGGTGGCGTCGACACCATCTGTCTCCAGGCTGGTGTCGAGACGATTGGTACTCAAGGGGTTGTCCGATACATAATGTACAATGCCCAGGTCAATGGAGTTGCTGATGGAGATCGTCTCATGTTCGGGATATCGTTTGGGTTGGGTCAGCTCGTAGATAGCCGCCAGGTAAGGGCCTGCCTCCATCTCGAGGTCGGTAATCCCTGCAAGCAACAGTTGGTTCAGCATCTTCTTGTTCTGCAGGAAGGTGCCCAAAACCGTGACGGCCTTCTGATTGTCATAGACTCCATGGATAGTAGTGTCCATGAATGCCATGACATCCTCAGCATGGATGGTATTGGAGAAATAATACTGGTTCTGTGTGTGCTGGTCGAATATGTAGGAGGGTATCAGGATATCTCCACGGTCGGCAAACAGTGAAGCCGCCTTGCCTATCACATGAATTCCCAAAAACTTTCCCACATGTTCGGATATCTTGTTGAGTACGAAATATGCGGTACGACCCAAGGGGTAGTCGATGTTCAGGATCATGGCATCGCTCTCACGGATGCTGTCTGGAAGGCGTATGCCTGTGTTTCTCTCTTGTGTAGCGTTGGCGAGCTTTCTCAGGTCTATCACCTGGGTCGGCACGTCAAGGGTCTTGGTACTTGCCACCCGTATGATCCCCACTGAATTCTCATAGGCGATCCTGCGCTCCTTCACTTGGGGGCCATCCTGTGCCAACGCCTCGTACTTCATCAGCAGGTAGTAGAGGATATTTTGTTTTCTGATAGGGTAGAGCCCAGGCTCCAGATAGAGCGCAGCCTGCGCAGCGAGGTCCTCCCGGCCCTGTGCAAAGGTGAGTATTTCATCCTCAAGCTGTTCTGCAAAGCCGCTCAGGACATTGATGACACTGTGGGTGTTGGAGGAGACGAAGAAAATGGGTCTCTCCTCAATTCCCGGACAGCTCTCCTGGATATGTTTCCACCAGATTTCTGTCTCTTTTCGGTATCGGCTATAGTTGGCTTCAAAGTTTTGCACAGAAAGGTCACACCCGCTGGTTGAGAGGGCTTTGATGACTGAGGAAAGAGAGGGGCCAAAGAGCCTGATGAGGCCGGTCTTTTGTACCTCTGTGAGGTCGAGAGACCGGCAGAATTCAGAAAGGGCATCTTCGGAGAAGATGGAATCAGCATCGAATGAGGCATCCTTCAGCAGGGCGTAGGCCTTGTTCCACTCTATCTGCAATGCGAGCAGGGAGGGAAATACATCGTCGATATCGGACTTGCTGGAGATGAATGCTATCAGGGTATCCTTCCCGTCAAAAAGGTAGCGCCTTCTTCTCGCCTTGGCATACACCTCGGTGCAGTCAGCGATATCGACACCGCTCTCCTGGAGAAATGCCTCACTTTGCCCGAGGAGGATGTTCTTTGTGGAAAATATGCAAAATGGCAGTCGTGATGCCACATACATGAAGGCCCCGTAGTCGAAAGAGCTCTCCCTCGCCTGTTCGTGGATCGAGCATTCCATCTCTATGTAGGTACTTTCAAGCCTTTGCAATGGGACTCGCGCAGAACTGCGCAGTGTCTTGTACATGAGTTTGGTGAATCGTCTGATCCCCTTATCCTGCTCTAAGGTGATGGGTTCGGTTTTTTTGACTTGTATCGTTTTTTCATCGTTTGGTCGCATCACTTCCTCCCATGATTGGGGTCCTTCAGTCTTCCAGATAGGTTTCACGCAGTTCCATCAGTAGGATTCCCAGCATATTCTTTCCGGTCCCTGTCTCTCCTATGCCCCAATAATAATCCGATTGGGAATCCTCGATCAGAGTGGCATTCCCTGTTCCCAGAAGCATGGCCCGCAAATCATCATGCTGGTCAAACTTTGCCCTGATGGCTCTTCTCATTGCTTCAATCTTCTCTGTATCCCAGTCAGGACGGTAGATGCATGCCGGATCGTTGCCGAGGTCCTTTGCCTCATCGCAGGTATCTGCTTGTCTGATTTTCTCTGCATAGTCACTGTCCAATGTTTTTTGTGCCTGATAAAAGTGCTCGGTGGATTTCCATGATTTTCCCTCAATATGTATGGGTGCTACCCAATAGTTGGAAAGGTAGCCAAACTCGTCAGTTTCATGATAAAACCGTATTTCTTCCATTTTGCACTCCTGTATATCGTCTATAAGCGATATTATGATACATGTAATATAACAATGTTGTTATATAATACGGTATCACTGCTTTGTTCTGCTGTCAAGCCGGCTGTTTACAATATTTCCTGTTATCTGGGTATTTGTAATTTTCTTGTCTTGGGATATCGCCTCGAGCACGTCATCTTGTAGCAAATCGGAAAACCTTAGGTTCTTTACGAAGCCCTGCAATAGCATCTGCTGAGTCCTATGGTATGGATACACGGTAAAGACAAAAAAATGGAGGGTGCCTTATCGACACCCCCACACTCTGAATCTCATCTATGTGCATTCTCTTGGAGCCAAAGGGACTCGAACCCTCCACCTACTGATTGCGAACCAGTCGCTCTACCAGATGAGCTATGGCCCCAATTACCTTAGACAACCTACACCCACGGGCCCAAACTTGTCAACTATTTGGGCCAATGGCACTCCCTTGGAACAATGGTCGGTGATCACAGGGCAGGCCCATGGCTGACCGGTGGCACTATCTGGAGCTCTTTCCTATGGGAATACCCCCTTTCACCAGGTTTTGAGCAAAGATTTGAGAGGTTGTTCTAGCATTATTCCTACACGCTTGCTATTCTTATGAAAAACAGGAGGTTGTATGGAATCATCATTTTTATCTGATCTGTCGATCTCCCTGTTCAATACCATCCCCGATCCTTTTTTCATCATCAGTGAGGACGGCACCTACCTTGAGGTGCTTGGAGGGACCGAGCGCACCCTCTATGATGACGGCAAGCCCATGAAAGGGAAAAACATCTACTCCTTCATGGAGAAGGAGTTCTCCGACTTCTTCGTACAGAAGATTCGGGAGACTCTAACTGGCAATGTTCTCAATTGTTTTGAATACCAGCTTGAGACCGACAAGGTCGACCTCCCCCAACTCGATGGCCCCGGAGGGATGCAGTGGTTCGAAGCACGCATGTTTCCCATGCAAAACACCTACCTTGGTCATCGTGTGGTCACGGTAATGGTGATAAACATAACCGAGCGTAAGTTGTTGCAGCAGCGCCTCAGGGAACTCTCCTACCTTGACCCGCTCACCTCCCTCGCCAACAGACGGTACTTCATGGAACGCATAGCCGAGGAGCTTGAGGAGCACTATGCCAAGGGGACATCTGTCCATGTCCTGTTGTGTGACATCGACCATTTCAAACTGGTCAATGACCTGTATGGGCACCTTGCCGGTGATGCTATCCTCAAGGGCTTTGCCACTGTTGTCCACCAGGTCCTGAAACACTCCCATACCATTGCCCGTTTTGGAGGGGACGAGTTCATCATCTCCCTTGTCGGGATGACCACATCACAGGTGATGGAGAAATGCAATGAGCTGCGCCTTGCCGTCCAGGAATATTCGTTCATGTATGAAGGGCTCAGGATCCCTGTCTGCATCAGCATCGGGGTCTCCGCAGCTTCCCCCCTTACCACCGATATTACCAGCTTGGTCTGGTGGGCGGACAAGGCCCTCTATGAAGCAAAGAAACAGGGTCGCAATAGGGTTGTCTATTTGGATGGCGGGGGAATGTAGTGATGGTAGTAGATATTGTCATCAACATCCTGCTGCTGCTTATCTTGAGCGTGGTGTATGCTACCTATCCCTTCAAGAACTATAAGAAGCTCTTCTCCCATGCCCCCCTGGTGGGTATTATGATAGGCCTGTTGGGAATCATGGTCATGTTCAAGCCCATGGTCATCGAGCAGGGCGTGCAGTTTGATTCACGCTCGATCATAGTCGGGATCACCGCGATGACCTTTGGCTTTGTCCCTTCCCTGATTGGCTCCATCATCATGGCCGTATTTAGGGTTTTTCTTGGAGGCAAGGGAATCCTCAGTGGGGTGGCCCTCATCTTTGTCTCGTTTGCCATAGGGAGCATCTGGCGTAAGTTCCGCTTCAAGGAGGTTTCACTTGGGCAGCACTATCTTGGCCTGGAATTTCTTCTGGTCGGTTTCGTTACCCACCTTGGGGTCTATCTCTGCCTGTTCCTGCTCCCTAGGGAGCTTCATGCAACCATTTTCCGAACCATGGCCATTCCCTTGCTTGTCTACTACCCCATAGGCTTCTACCTGCTGTGCCTCTTGCTGTACAGCCAGTCACACCGGATGGCCACTATCAATGATCTGCAAAGAAGCGAACGTCAGTTCAAGACAATCTTCGAACAGTCGCCCATCGGCATGTCGCTGACCGACCTCATCACCGGGGAGATACGCAAGGTGAACCAGAGTTATCTTGACCTGCTTGGACTGAAGCGTGAAGAGCTTGTGGGAAAGACCTGGGCTACCTTCACCCACCCCGATGACAAGGACCTCTCCGCTTCGATCACTGATAAGATGCGTCTGGGAGATAGGGGGCCATTCAACTTTGACAAGCGGTTCATCAATAAGAATGGATCTGTTGTCTGGGGAAACCTATCGCTGTGCATCTTCGACCCCTCAGATGACGATGCCTTGGAATCCCTATGCATGACGCTCGACATATCAGAGCGCAAGAGCAAAGAGGACAAGGTTCGCTATGCAAGTACCCACGATGCCCTGACCGGATTCTACAACCGCACCCATTTTGAAGAGCATGTGAGCACCTTCAGTTCAGGGGGAAGACTTCCCCTGACGGTTGCCTTCGGGGATGTGAATGCCCTGAGGATCATAAACGAGGCCTTTGGACGTGAACAGGGGAACCTGCTCCTGCAGAGGATAGCCTCGATCATCAGCGAACGGCTGGGGGAGGGGAACTATGCAGCCAGAGTCGGGGGTGATGAGGTTGCCCTGGTATTCTTCAATACACCCATAGCTGATGCCGAACTCATCATCCAAGGCATCCGTGAGCAGGTCTCCGAGATGTTCGTCATGGATTCGGTGCGGACCTCCATCAGCTTCGGCCTGTGTGAGATGTCTGCCCCTGACGATGACATCAATGAGATCATCAAGCATGCAGAGAAGGATGTCGATACCCGCAAGCTCATGGAGTCACCGCATATGCGTGGGCGGGCAGTCTATGCCATCATCAATACCCTGCATGAGAAGAACAAGCGTGAAGAGCTCCATTCTCGTCGGGTAAGCGATTTGTGTGAAGCCCTTGCAAAAGCACTTGAGATGAGCGAGTGGCAGGTCTCGGAAATGAAGTTGCTTGGTCTGATGCATGACATCGGCAAGATTGCCATCAGCGAGTCAATCCTGAACAAGGAGGGCAAGCTCACCGACATGGAATGGCAGGAGATGAAACGGCACCCTGAGATCGGGTACCGCATCCTCTTCTCTGTAGAGGATATGTCTGGCCTGGCCTCCTATGTGCTGGCCCACCATGAACGCCTTGATGGAAAAGGCTATCCCAAGGGCCTCAAAGGCCTTGATATACCCCTGCAGGCTAGGATCGTGACCATTGCAGACTCCTTTGATGCCATGACCGCAGAGCGTACCTATCGTAAGAGTGTAACCCCTCAGGATGCGGCAGGGGAGCTGAAAAAGCAAGCAGGGACTCAGTTTGACCCTATCCTTGCCAAGGTATTTGTTGAGAAGGTCCTCAATATCGACTGGGAAACACTTTCCTGATAAAACAATAGGGAGCCAATGCCTTCCCCTTTCCTTGACAGCGCGTAGTGCACTGTTTACGCTATAGGTGTGCAACGGTTGCACTTTTCGCGTAGGTGTTCGCACAATACCAAGGAGGTGTTTATGGGAGTCATTACCATTTCGCGTCAGATGGGTAGTGAAGGAACGTACATAGGAAAGAAACTTGCCGAGCACTTGGGTCTCAAGTATGTGGACAAGCAGGAACTCGGCAAGATCATGCGAGAATATGGCTTCAGCTTTTTCGATGAGGTCTATGACACCAAACCCAATTTCTGGGAGCGCTTTGACCTGCAGAGAGCTTCCACAGTCGATTTCCTCATCCAGGCCATGAAGGCCATTGCCAAGGTTGGTGATGTCGTCATGCTGGGCCGTGGAGGTTTTGGTCTCTTGCAGGGCTATGCTGATGTGCTGAATGTACGCATCCAAGCCCCCTTCGATATCCGTGTCGACAGGAAGATTAGGGAGCATGGCCTGAAAAGACCGGAAGGTGAGGCTCTGCTGCACAAGTTTGACCAGATTCGTACATCGTTCATCGAATCCGACCTGCATTTTAATGCAAACGATGCAAGCATGTACGATATTGTCTTCAATACGGGAGTTGTTGCTCCTGACGATGCTGTTCCTTGTATCGCTTCTGCCTATACTGCCCTTATGCAGAACAAGCGCTTTGGTATAGAACGCAAGGCGAGTTCCCTTGAAGTTGATCCCTTGCTGTTCAAGCATGTGAAGAATATGCTTGCTGCAATATGAGGAATACTGGAATCATCTTTCTTTCTGCGGGGGTGTTGTTTGTTGGGTTTGCCCTGCTGACGCCCCTGCTCTTCTTCCTTATCGGAGCCCTGCTCGAGCACAGCTTTGACCTGACCATCCTGCTGGGGATGGAGTATGCGCTTCTCTCCTGTATCGGACTGGTATTGCTCATCCTCGGTTACCTCTTCTCCGCCAAATGGTCCCCCTCCATCATTGTATCCTCTGGTATTGCTACACTGGCTATGGTGCTCTGCCTGGTTGCTTCTGAGCCCAAGGGGGTGTTCTATTGGATTGTGAGAGGCTGTTACTTCCTTTCCCTGCTGACTGCCTTGGGCATGGGTATCGGTATCTTGCACACGAAACCTCCCTATCAGGAGTAGGCTTATCTGGTCTTTGAGCCTTTTCTCTTTGCAATCAGAGAAGAAAGATACATAATTATGCAATCATCGTGAAACTTTATGCATAAACACTGGTAATGATTGCATATTTCTGTATAATTATACCAAAATATCGTTTAGGAGGAAGCTGTGATAACTGTTGGTGTCATCGGCTCTACAGGATATGCAGGAGCCATTCTGGTCTCCCTGCTTGCCAATCATCCCCATGTCTCTCTTACCTATCTCGCTTCACACTCCTATGTGGGAAAGCGTTTTTCCTCTATATACCCCTCAATGCAAGGATTGTGCGACCTGGTCTTGGAAGAGGAGGACCTTGAAGCGGCAAGCAAGAAGTGCTCCGTCCTCTTTCTTGCGCTTCCCCATGGCCTTGCAAGCAAGCTTGTGACAAGGCAGATACTCGCCCGTTGTGTTGTCATAGACCTCGGGGCTGACTATCGCCTCAGCGATGCCTCTGTCTATGAAGCGTGGTACAGGAGCGAACATGAAAGTACCCACCTCCTGCAGGAGGCGGTGTATGGCCTCTCTGAACTCAAGCGCGCTGAGGTTGCCAAGGCAAACCTCATCGCCAACCCCGGATGCTACACCACCTGCTCCATCCTGACCCTCGCTCCCCTGGTTGCAGAGAACCTGATAGATACCAGGACCATCATCATAGACAGTGCCAGTGGGGTCTCGGGAGCTGGAAGGGTCGAGAGGACCGATTCACTCTTCTGTGAGTGCAACGAGTCCTACAAGGCGTATGGGGTGACCAATCATCGCCATACCCCTGAGATCGAGCAGGAGCTCTCAATACTTGCTGGAGAAAAGCTCATAGTGCAGTTTACCCCACACCTGGTTCCGATGAACCGGGGAATCCTCTCCACCTGTTATGCAAATCTCAAGGACGGGGTGGGGGAAGAGGAGATAGGGGGCGCCTATGCGAAATGGTATGCCAGGGAGCCCTTTATCCGTCTGATGGAGCCTAACCTGCCGGAGACACGGTTTGTACGGAATACCAATACCACAGCCATCGGGTGGAAGGTCGATTCGAGGACAAGACGGGTCATCGCCATCGGAGCCCTGGACAACCTCATCAAGGGTGCTGGTGGCCAGGCAGTGCAGAACATGAACATCAGGTTCGCTTTTGCTGAGAACGCTGGTCTGGCGACAAGCACCATCAACCCATTGTAGGAGAATAGAGAGATGAACATCATAGAAGGCGGCATAACAGCCGCTGCAGGATTCCTTGCCAATGGCATAGCCTGTGGCCTCAAGAAACGGAAGAAGGACCTGGCCCTCGTGGCCAGTGAGAAGGCGTGCACCTTTGCAGGATCCTTTACCACCAATCTGGTGAAGGCTGCCCCTGTCCTCTGGGACCAGGACCTGGTGAAGAACCAGGCGACGGTAAGGGCTATTCTGATCAATAGTGGCAATGCCAATGCCTGTACGGGAGAACAAGGAAAAGAGGATGTCAGGACGATGGCTTCTCTTGCTGCCCAGAGGCTGACAGAGATGAACATCCCCACTATAGAGCAGGAAGTGCTGGTCTGTTCCACTGGTGTCATCGGCGTTCCTCTTCCGATGGAGACCATCGAAAAGGGTATTGAGCAGGTGACAAAGGATCTTAAGAAAACCAGGGAAGCAGCCTTAGAGGCGGCAGAGGCCATATGTACCACCGACACCTTCACCAAGGAGGTGGCAATTGAGGTCATGATAGGATCCAAAGCTGTTCGTATTGGAGGTATGGCAAAGGGATCGGGAATGATACATCCGAATATGGCTACGATGCTCAGCTTCATCACCACCGATGCAGATATATCCAAGAAGAGCCTGCAGGCCCTTCTTGGGGAGAGTGTGGTCGATTCCTACAATATGATCAGTGTCGATGGCGATACCTCCACCAATGACACCGTCCTGGTTCTTGCCAATGGGATGAGTGATGCCCCTGAAATCAATGAGGATAGTCCCCACTGGGAGAGTTTCAAGGAGGCATTCCTGTTTGTCCATACCGCCTTAGCCAAGGCAATAGTGCGCGATGGAGAGGGAGCGGGCAAGTTCATTGAAGTGACGGTCACAGGCGCTATGGACAAGGCGAGCGCGCAAGAACTTGCTCGCTCGGTGGTATCAAGCAACCTGGTGAAGGCGGCTTTCTTTGGCAGTGATGCCAACTGGGGGCGGATCCTTTGTGCGATGGGCTACAGTGGCTCTGCCTTTGATCCTGATAAGGTCAGTCTGCACTTTGAATCAGAGAAGGGTACCATACAAGTTCTCGCTGAAGGACAGCCAATTGCCTTTGACGAGAAGAGGGCAAAGACCATCCTCCTTGAGAGGGAGGTACAGGTGCATGCCAATGTCGGTGATGGAGTGGGAAGTGGGACTGCATGGGGATGTGACCTCTCCTATGAGTATGTGCGCATCAATGGAGATTACAGAAGCTGATGATACATAAGATGAAAAGTGAGATCCTCAAGGCTGAGGTGTTGGTAGAGGCCATCCCCTATATCAGGCGGTTTGCCGGTAGTGTGGTGGTGGTCAAGTATGGTGGATCTGCCATGGTTGATGATGCCCTGTGTGCCTCTGTCATCCAGGACATTGCCATGCTCAAGTACATTGGGCTGAAGCCTGTGGTGGTGCATGGTGGTGGCAATGAGATAACTGCCATGTTGCAGAAGCTAGGCAAGAAGACGGAGTTCCTCGATGGGCTTCGGGTAACCGATGCCGAAACAGCAAAGATTGCCGAGATGGTGCTTTCGGGCTCCATCGGTAAGGGCCTGGTCGAGAAACTGCAGAGTGTGGGCATCCCTTCGGTAGGGATAAGCGGTAAGGATGGGCGTACGCTGCTTTGCTCCAGGAAGCGGGATGAGAAGGGACGGGACCTGGGCTTTGTGGGGCAGATAGAGAAAGTCGATACTGCTCTCTTGGGTACCCTGATCGACAAGGGCTTTGTCCCTGTCCTCTCCCCAGTGGGTGTCGATGAGAAGAGCCATACCTACAACGTCAACGCTGACTATGCTGCCAGTGCGGTAGCAGGCGCCCTCGATGCCCAGAAGCTGGTGTTCCTCACTGATGTCGAGGGAATCCTGAAGGACAAGGATGATGCCTCCACCCGCTTCAGTTCCCTGACACAGGGTGAGGCTCTTGCGTATATCAAGGATGGAACCATTGCCGGGGGGATGATCCCCAAGGTCCAGTGTTGCCTCGATGCCCTAAAGAAGGGAGTTGAGAGTGTCCACGTCCTCGATGGCAGGGTTCCCCATGCCATCCTGCTTGAAATTTTTACCACTGAGGGTATCGGTACCATGGTTACCAAGGAGAGTATCTAGATGCATACACAACAAGAGATGATAGAGCAAGGCAAAGAGTATTTGCTCAAGACCTACAGCCAGGTCCCGGTAGTCTTCTCTGGCGGTAAGGGTTGCACCCTCCTCGATGTTGAGGGAAAGGAGTACCTGGACTTCGTGGGAGGCATTGCAGTCAATGCATTGGGATATGGGGATGAGGCTCTTACCAAGGCTCTCAGCGATGTCCTGCAAAGTGGATTGTTGCACTGTTCCAACCTGTATTACAACGAACAGGCCATTGAAGCGGCAAAAGCCCTCTGTACTCTTTCTGAGATGGACAGGGTCTTTTTCTGCAACAGTGGAGCTGAAGCCAATGAGGCTGCCCTGAAGCTTTCACGCAAGTTTGGTCACAGAAGAGCTCCTGCCAGGACGGAGATCATCACGATGAAGGACTCCTTCCATGGAAGGACATACGCCTCGGTCACCGCTACAGGACAGGCAAAGTACCACAAGGACTTTGATCCGCTTCCCCAAGGTTTCTGTTATGCCAAGTTCAACGACCTCGAAAGTGTGGAAAAGCTTATAACAGAGAAGAGCTGTGCAATTCTGGTTGAGCCCATCCAGGGAGAAGGGGGCGTTGTCCCTGCAACCAGAGAGTTCCTGCAAGGCCTGAGGGACCTGTGTGACAAGCATGACCTGCTCCTGATCTACGACGAGGTACAGTGTGGGATGGGAAGAAGTGGCAAGCCCTTTGCCTGGCAGCTCTTTGAGGTGAAGCCCGATGTCCTTACCCTGGCAAAGGCCCTTGCAGGGGGAGTCCCCTGTGGGGCAATGCTCACCAACAAGAGGGCAGAGAGCATATTCTCCCCTGGAGACCATGCCTCGACCTTTGGAGGCAATGCCCTTGCCATGGCAGGGGTCTCTGCGATGGCTCACCGCCTAGGCGAGACAGACCTGTGCAATGAGGTAACTGAGCAGGGTGAGTACCTGCGATCGAAACTACAAGAGATACAAAGGAAATATCCAAAAACCTGCACAGCTGTCAGGGGCTTTGGCCTGATGAACGGCCTGGTCCTTACCATCCCGCCAAGGCAGGTTGTTGAGGCCTGCTTTGCCAAGGGACTCTTGGTCCTGAGCGCAGGAAGCGATGTCCTGCGTTTTGTGCCTCCTTTGGTAATTAGCAAACAGGAAATAGAAAAAGCGGTGGCAATTGTGGATGAAGTGCTTGGATCCCTTTCATGATCTTTTTGAAAAGCGACAGCTATCAGGAATTTGCGGGTATCTGAGCTTATGTGGCAACAAGGCTGCCCCTCAAGCAGAAGGCATAAACCTGGGAAGGGTGGTCATCCAGATGGCAACGTTTTGTATTGTGCAGAAGATGGATCTGCAGGATTATACGCAATATGAGGAGGATCAGAGTATATTTTCTTAGTGCTACAGCCGAAAATGTCTGTAAATCCAGAAACATACGGTGCAAGGAGAAGATGACATGAAGAAAGTGGGTCCCTTTGTCCTTCCGTTGTTCAGGAGTGCTTTGTTCATTGTGGTTGGGTGGTTCTTCGCGATGGTCACCAACCAATCATTGGAACAGGCAAGCCGTTGGTGGCCTATCATCTGTATGGTTTGCAATATCATCACCATTGCCCTGCTCGTGGTTGTCTGCAGATATGAAGGCAGTACGTATCGAAGGCTCATTGGCTACAAAAAGGGACAAGGCAATCCCAAGTATATGGTGATGGTCTCTGTGATGATGCTTGCATTGGGAGTAACGGGAACGTATGGGTTTGGATATCTGTTCTATGGGTATGCGCCAGTGCCAGCAGTGCAACCCCTTCCCGTCTGGCTTGCATATATCACTATCATACTGTTCCCTGTGACCAACGTGCTAGCTGAATTACCCTTATATTTGGGATATTCCCTGAATAGGATTGAGAAGGTGACAGGCAACACAAGACTGTCGATCGTATATGTAACGGTATTCTATGCTCTGCAGCACAGTTTTATCCCCTTGTTGGCTGATTGGAAATATATCCTGTTCAGTTTTGTGTCGGTATTGCCTTTGGTGGTCATGATAACCTTGCTATATGGCAAGAATAGGAAACTTGCGTCCCTGATGGTGGGACATGCTGTGCTGGATGGTGCAGTGGCTTTTCAAATCCTGCTGACATCTCTCTTCTGCATTGGTTGAGATGATGAAATCAACGAATGTATAATGTGATACGAAGGAAAGGGCTTGAATCCTCCGTTTCAGAAGATCAGGTTCCCAGCGATTGATGAAAAGAGGGAGAGAAAAAGGCGGTAAACCCTTCTCAAGGGATTACCGCCTTTTGGGTAACCTGCGGATGGCAATACATTATGTAGGGGATTTCCTCATAGTATTGACAGTAAGTAACCTGTTACCTATAATAGGCAATAGGTTACTTAGTAAGGAGGTTCTATGCAAGAGCAAGAGATGAAAGTGCTTCAAGCCAACATATTCGGTTCATTCTTTACCCTGTCCAACCGGCTGCAGGTCGTCGGTGATCTTTTGGACAGCCAGATGACACTCAAGCAGTGGCTCTTGATAGCTGTCCTGATCAAGGGCGAGGAGGATGGCCTTTCGGTGAGCTCCCTTGCCCAAAGGATGGGCTCCTCTCGCCAGAATGTGATGAAGATGGCCCAACTGCTGGAGAAGCAGGGGTTCCTCACCATCGAGAAGCGTGAGGATGACAAGCGGTTCCTGGAGGTACGGGTCACCTCTGCCTGTCTTGCCCACTGCAAGAGCCGGGAACCTAAGGAAGAGGCGTTTATAGAGACACTGTTCGCAGGTTTTTCCAGTGAAGAGCTTAGCTATCTTTCCCAAAGCTTAGCAAAGCTTTCTGACAATATTGCAAGGTTGGAAGAGTCCTATGCGTAAGGGGAGGATGATACTCATGCTAGCACTTGGTGTTGTACTTGGAATTGTGTTGTTGGCTCTGGTATTCTTTGCATTGCCTTACTCGAAAACACGAGGTGAGTTTTCCAAGGCCGAGGATTTGCTCATCGGTGAAGCTGGTAGTAGTGATGAGCTGTTCACCTTGGAGGACATTGCCTCCCTTCCTCCTCCTGTACAGAGATACTTCATACACTGCAAATTCATCGGAAAGCCCAAGATGACTCATATGAAGGCAACCTTCAGGGATGTCGATTTCTCCCTGGGTCGGGGTAAGCCTACTATCAGGATTGACTATGTGCAGCATAATGGGGTCGATAAGCCTCAGCGCCTGGCCTATATAGACTCTTCCCTCTATGGTATCCCCTTTGAAGGATTTGACTCCTTTATGGGGGGAAAGGGATCGATGAAAGGGATACTTGCAAAGCTGTTTCCCCTCTTTGATGAACAAGGTGAGGATATGGATCGGGCATGTCTGGTTACCATTCTTGCCGAGGCTCTGTTTGTCCCTTCGGTTGCCCTACAGCCGTACATACGGTGGGAGGCTATGGACGACCTGCATGCAAAGGCAACCATCGAGGCGTATGGACTCTCCTGTAGCGGTATCTTTACCTTCAGCGAGGAGGGGGAGATGGAGAGCTTCACCACCGACGACAGGATGGCAACAGGTATGGATGGGAAGAAGGAACGCGTCCGTTGGACTGCCCGCCTTGATGATTATCGCCTGCAGGGCGACCTGTTGCTCCCTTCCACACTACAGGGGGTGTGGAACTATCCTGAAGGGGATCTGCTCTACTTTGACGGTAGGGGTGTCTCCATCGAGTATTTTTAGCCGATAGTGTTCTTCAGCACCCCAAGGCCTTCGATCAGGATCTCAACGGTATCGCCATGGTGCATCCCGCTGATGCCTCCGGGGGTTCCTGTAAGGATGATGTCACCCGGAAGGAGGGTCATGATCCTAGAGAGGTAACTGACCAGGAAGGGGACATCAAAGACGAGGTGCTTGGTATTGGATTTTTGCATGGTCTTGCCATTTACCCGGCTTTCGATGGTGAGGGAGGAAGGGTCGACCTCGTCACTGATGAACGGCCCGAAGGGGCAGAAGGTGTCAAAGCTCTTTGCCACAGTCCACTGCCCTTGCTTGGGTTGCAAATCGCGTGCTGTTATGTCGTTGGCACAGGTATACCCAAGGATATAGTCCTGTACATCCGCAAGGGGAACGTTCTTTGCTCTCTTGCCAATGACTACGGCAAGTTCGGCCTCATAGTCGAGCCTGTGTGACATCTTGGGGTACTTGATGACCCCGAGATGGGCAAGTGCTGCTGTCGAAGGCTTCATGAATACCACAGGCTCGGTGGGAATGGGAAGTTGGAGTTCCATGGCGTGGTCACTGTAGTTGAGCCCTATGCAGATCGCCTTGGAGAAGTCACAGGGGGTGAGCAGTTCCACCTTGTCCAGGGGAAGGGTCTTTCCCGTAAGGGTAAACTCTCCGAAGGGGGTCCCCTTGATGGCTTGAATGGAATCCTCCTCCAAAAGGCCGTAGCTTGTTGTGCCCTGATAGGCAAATCGTACGTATTTCATGGCATAAGCATACCAAAGAGAGGAGGGAAAGACAATTGACAAACCTCTTTTTTGCGGTCACCTTAGAGACCATGAATACCTATAAGAAATGTCCGTTGGATGCAGAGTGCGGAGGGTGTGCCCTCATGTCCTATCCTTATCCCATACAGTTGGAATACAAAGAAGAGCTTGTCGAGGAGATCCTTGGCAAGTTCGGTCCCATTGCCCCCATCATCGGGATGGATGATCCCACCCACTATCGTCACAAGGTACAGGCTGTGTTTGGCATGGATTACCACAACAAGGTCATCAGTGGTATCTACCGTGAGGGGACGCACTACATTGTCCCCATTCATGAATGCCTGGTGCATCATCCTACTTCTGACGCTATCCTTGCTACCATACGATCGCTGATGAACCGATTCCGCATCGAAGCCTATGACGAGGATGAGCAGACAGGCTATATCCGTCACGTGCTCATCAAGGTATCACGCTTCACCGGCGAAGCCATGGTTGTCCTGGTATGTGGGCAGTGGCCCATTCCCTCCAAGAATGATTTCATCAGCATCCTGCGACAACGCCACCCTGAGATAACGACCATATCGCTGAACATGAACAACGAGAAGACAAGCATGGTCCTCAGTGAAATCCCTGAGAAGCTGCTGTATGGGAAAGGGTATATCGAGGAGCAGCTCTGTGGCCTCACCTTCCGCATTTCCCCCAAGTCCTTCTTCCAGGTCAACCCACTTCAGACAGAGATCCTCTACACCATTGCCATGAGGATGGCACAGCTGACCTCCGGTGACAGTGTCATCGATGCATACTGCGGGACAGGCACCATCGCCCTCATTGCGGCAAGCATGGGTGTGAAGCAGGTGCTGGGCATTGAGTCCAATTCAGATGCTGTCGATGATGCCGTTCGTAATGCGAAGGCCAACAAGCTTGAGAACGCAGACTTCATCTGCGCCGATGCTTCTGTCTACATCAAGCAGATGGCTAAGGAGAAGCAGAGCTGTGATGTACTTTTCCTCGACCCTCCACGAAGCGGCAGCGATGAGAGATTCCTCGCAGCTGCCTTGAAGATGGCTCCAAGGAAGATCATCTACATCTCGTGCAATCCTGATACCCTGGAGAGGGATCTCAGGTATGTGCTGAAGTTCAGCCCGTATGAGGTGAGGGGCATCCAGCCAGTGGACATGTTCCCCCATACCAGGCATGTGGAGACGGTTGTGTTGTTGGAGA
>CAZTXW010000023.1:0-26101 GCA_964617345.1 uncultured Sphaerochaeta sp.
TAAAGAAATAACATACGATGATTGGTTCCTTCCATCGAGAGATGAGTTGATTGCAATGTATTCCAACTTACATACAAGCTCTCTAGGTGGTTTCGCTGATAACTTTTACTGGAGTTCCACTGATTCATTTGAGAATTACGCATACATTCAAGGTTTCGGAGAAAAAAATGTGAATGGCCTCTACGATAAAGTGTATCATAGCGGAGTTCGGCCCGTGAGAGCTTTCTAATGATCATGGACCTTTGTACGCAATCCTTGGCGTATAGATGCAAGGTTCCAACCTGAGTATACCCGCTGTCTTACTGTTTGCTGTTTCTCTACATACCAAAACAACAAAACAGCCCCATTTAGGGCTGTCTTGTTGAGAAAGCGGAAGGTCTGCAAGCCTTTCTCTGATACCAAGTTTGTTGGGTCAGAATACCATCTTATTAAAGTGGATTCTCCATTCTATAGACAGTTGAATCCTCATGCTGATATCCCTTCCATCACATACAGTTTGCCCCCTGGTGGTAAAGCCTATCAGAGCTTCGTCTCCAAGGCCATGATCTTATCCACTCGTCTCTGGTGACGGTCACCCTCGAAGGAGGCATCGGTGAAGGCATCGAGGATGGCGCAGGGATCCTCGCAATAATCGATCCTTCCGCCAAAGGCAATGAAGTTGACATCATTATGCTTTCTTGCCATGCCGGCGGCATAGATGTTCTGGGGTAGGGCACACCTGATTCCCTCAACCTTGTTTGCACTGATGGAGATGCCGATGCCAGTTCCACACAAGAGCACTCCAAAGGCATAGTCGCCTTTCTTGTACTCCTTGCAAGCCTTTTCCGCCATATCGGGATAATCCACCGAGTCGTTTGATGCGACACCGAGATGGTTCACCGTATATCCTTTCTCCGTGAGGTGTTTTACAAATATCAAAGCCAGTTCCACTGCTCCGTGGTCATTGGCGAGTACTACGTTAGCCATAGGTTCCTCCTGTTTTGAGGATACTGTATTTGTACTTTTCTGGCTACCACAAAAGGTGAGTTGCTACACGGTGATAACTGCAGTAGAATGGGCTCAACAAAGGGGCTCATCTGTGGCTGAAATATTCATTAGTGGTCATCGTAATCCGGATATGGACAGTGTATGCGCTGCCTATAGCTATGCATACCTGAAAAACAAGCTCGATCCATCCAACACCTATATTCCAGTGCGTTGTGGGAATCTCAATGACACGACCAAGGCGCAGTTCGATCGCCTTGGGGTACAGGCTCCTGCCTTCATCAAGGATGTGCGCTCTCGTGTCTCAAGTGTCACTCGTGTGCCCACTACCGTCTTGCAGACAACGGACCCGGTATACAACCTTGTCTCCTTCTACGGCAAGGCCAACCAGAGCTCGGTCATTCCCATTATGGAAGGATCGACCTATAAGGGCCTTCTCAGTGTCGATGAAGTCAGCAGCTTTGTATTGCGGGAGAACAGCGGCAGTCGCCCTGTCTATCACTTTGTCCCTGAGAATTTTCCCAAGGTGCTTAGGGGCAAGTTCCTCAAGAAAGGTGAGCTCACTTGCTTTGATGCTCCCATCGTAGTAGGTGCGATGCGCTATACGATCTTTTGCAAGCATATGGAAGCCCTTGTTGCACAAAAGCCGATATTGGTAGTCGGAGATAGGGAAGACCACATTAGGAAAGCTGTAGAAATGCAGATTCCGGCCATTATTCTGACAGGATTGGAGAAGGGTCTCACCTCCGATGTGGACTTTTCCTCCTACAGGGGAACGGTGTTCATCAGTGAGGAGGACACTGCAGAGTCTCTGAGACTCCTGCGTCTCACCATCCCCGTAACCCAGCTGATACGTAATGATCCCCCGGGTGTCCAGGATGATACGCTCTTCGATGAGGCCAAGGCCATCCTTGCCGAAAGCGAGTTTCGCGGCCTCCCCATCTTTGCAGGTGAAGAGTGGAAGGGTTTCATCACCAGAAGGTGTTTCCTGGAGAAGCCCAAGACCAAGCTGATCATGGTCGACCACAATGAACCCGAGCAGAGTGTGCCGGGTATCGAGGAGGCTGAGGTCGTCGAGATCATAGACCACCACCGCCTTGGGGCGGCGAAGACTCGCCACCCCATCTATATCCGATGCGAACCCTTGGGCTCTACGTGCACTATCATCTACAACCTCTTTGTCCGCAATGATGTCGCCATATCGGAATCCCTTGCCAAGGTGATGCTCAGCGGTATTGTCAGCGACACCATCATGCTCAAGAGCCCTACTACTACCTTCGAGGATTTCACTGCCGTACAGGATCTCTGTGCTCTGGCGAATATACCGGATATGAGAATTTTTGGGGAGAGGATGTTCGCAAGTGGGGCTTCCCTTGCCAAGGAGGATCCTCGCAAGATGCTGGAATCTGATTTCAAGCAGTATGAGGAGTTCGGCATCAGGTTTGGAATCGGCCAGGTTGAGGTGACGACCCTCTCTGACTTGGAAGAGTATAGAACTCAGTATCTGCAGGAGCTTGAGCAGCTCAAGCGTGCATATGCCCTCTCATGGGCTATGTTCCTCATTACCGATGTGGTGAAGGAGCAGAGCATGCTCCTGATGACACCAATGCAAGGCTATGAGCGAAAGCTCGCCTATGTCAGGGAGGCTGAGGATACCTTCAGTCTGCCTGGGGTGCTTTCGCGCAAGAAGCAGCTGCTTCCAGAAATTCTCAGAGTCCTTGGGGAGTGATCACTTGATCTCGCTGATGGAGTTTATCGAGGGGATGGTCTTCAGGTTCTTTACGATCTTCTTGAAGTCATCCTCGTGCTGGACCTCCATGGTGAAGGTTCCTATCAGCTTGCCCTCCTCATCATCATGCAACCTGCCCTCAATGAGGTGTCCCTTGAACTTCCTGAGGGTCCCTTCTATCTCTCCAAACAGGTCATAGGTACGTTTGCTTGAGACGCTGAAGCGCTTGGTAAGCTTGGGGGACTCTGTCTCCCATTCCACTTCTATGGAACGGTCGACTATTTCACTCATGTTCTTGAGGTTGGGGCAGTCGCGCTTATGCACGATGACACCTCTTCCCCGGCTGATGTATCCCACAATGTCATCCCCTCGGACCGGGGAGCAGCACTGGGCGATGTGGATCATCATGTTCTTCTCATCACCAACAATAAATTTCATCCGTGATGGGTCGAATACCTGACGGACTATATCATCATCATCGGTTGGAGGAGGTGTGGGCAGTGGCTGTTCGACCTTGGTCTGGGCTTCGGATATCTTGCGTTTTGCAATGATGTCCTTGTCGATGAGGATGTTCTCATCATACTTGTTCAGCCATGCCTTGATCTTCTTCCGTGCGCTGCTGGTCTGCACATAGCGCAGCCACTGCACACGCGGTCTTGCATTGGGGGAGGTGAGGATCTCGATGACCTGTGTATTCTTCAGCGGTGCATTGAGGGCTATGATCGAACCATCGGCCTTTGCTCCTGTGGTGTGGTTTCCGACCTCTGTATGGATCTGGTAGGCGAAGTCCAGGGGCGTGGCGTTTTTGGGAAGCTCTACGATATGCCCCTGGGGGGTGAATACGTAGATGGTATCCTTCAGAAGTTCTCCCTTGATGTCCTCCATATAGGATTCGCTGCTCTCAATCTCACTGGACCAGGTCTTCAGCTTGCTGATGATCCTGGAAAACTGGTCGTTGTCCATCTTCGACCAGTTGCCGCTGTCGCTACCGGTCTCTGACTTGTACGTCCAGTGGGCTGCAACACCGTACTCTGCGGTGAAGTGCATCTCCTTGGTACGTATCTGAATTTCCATCAGCTTGCCGTCAAGGGCCATGACCGTGGTGTGCAGGCTCTGGTAGTTGTTGGCCTTGGGCATGGCTATGTAGTCTTTGAAGCGTCCTTCGATAGGTGGCCACAGGCGATGGATGACCCCCAGGATGGTATAGCATTCGGTGATGGTATTGCAGAGGATCCTGACTCCGAGGATGTCGAATATCTCATCGATCTCCTTTTTCCGCTTCTTCATCTTCATGTAGACGGAGTAGGTATGCTTTGCACGGCTGGTTACCAGGACATCGCTGAGATTTGCATCACCGCAGGCGCGGTAGATGCTCTTCTCTATACGATTCAGGTAGGCTGTCTGCTCCCCTTTCTTGCTCAAGAGGTAGTCTTGGATGTATTGGAAGGTATCAGGCTTGAGAATTTTCAGCGAGAGGTCCTCAAGCTCGTCCTTCAGCCAGGAGATGCCCAGTCGGTCAGCTAGGGGGGCAAAGATATCCAGAGTCTCTCCAGCTATCTCCTTGGCCCGTTCAGGCTTCAAGTGCTGGAGCGTTCTCATGTTGTGGAGCTTGTCAGCCAGCTTTATGATGATGACGCGGATATCCTTGCTCATGGCAAAGAACATCTTCCTGATGGTCTCAGCCTCCTGGACGCTTCGGCTCATTGCCTTGAGGTTGCTGATCTTGGTCTCGCTTTCGACCATGTCTGCGACACTCTGGCCAAAAAGCTCGGCAAGTTCATCATACGTGGTGTCGGTATCCTCGATAGTGTCATGAAGCAGGCCAGCGATAATGGTATCGGCGTCCATCTTCAGCTGTATGAGGATTTCCCCTACCGCTAGGGGGTGGATGATGTAGGGCTCTCCACTTGCTCGTTTCTGGTTGTTGTGTTTGGACGCAGAGTAGGTGGCGGCCGCAAGAATCTTCTCCTGGTCCGCTTTAGGATACTTGAAGGCTTTCTGGATGAAACGCTCTATCAGCTGTTCGTACAATTATGTATCCCCCATACGACTCGTTCTTTTCCACTCAGGTCACATTTGCTTGTGACCTTGCTAAACCCAGAGGCAAGCATGATCCTCTTGACCTCATCTACCTGGCGGTAGTCACACTCCAGCATCAGGGCTCCCCCGTCATGTAGGTGAGAGGTGCTCTGCTTCACCAAAGCCCTGATAAGGCGAAGTCCGTCACCATCAAACCCCTCCAGGGCCAGCCTGGGCTCCCTCTTCACATCGTCGGTGACCTCGTCACACCACACAGCGGTGAGATAAGGGGGGTTGCTGACGATACTATCATACTTATCGTGCAGAGGGGAGAGAAGATCACCTTCGATCACAGGTAACTGATGCCCTACCAGGTTCAAGGCATTTGCTTGTGCTACTTCCAGGGCATCGGCTGAGATGTCAGAAAGAAACACATCATAGCCAAGCTCACAGGCCAGGCTTACCCCAACACAGCCGCTTCCTGTACAGACATCGATGATAGAGAGATCCCTGTCCTTTTCCCTTGCAAACGAAAGGGCGACTTCCACCAGGGTCTCTGTATCAGGGCGGGGGATGAGCACCCGTTCATCTACAAAAAAGATTCTTCCAAAGAACTCCTTGTAGCCAAGGATGTATGCCATAGGACGGGAATGCAGGCGTTCGGTGAGCATTTTCTCAAGCAGAAGTACTTGATTCTCATCAAGGGCCCTATCAGGGTGCAGTATCTGCTCCACCTGGGACAGGCCCGTCGCCTTTTCTAGGAGCAGGCGTGCCTCAAGATCGGCTGTTTCTGTTATGGTGCTCTTGCGCAGAGCCTGTGCACAAAATGCCTTACATTGCCCTACCGAAGTGCCAACCATATCAGGCTTCCTGGATGGCCAGTTCACCTGCAGCGACCTTCATTGCATCAATGACCTCCTCAAGCTGGCCACCCATGATGAGTTCCAGCTTATAGAGGGTGAGGTTGATCCTATGGTCGGTAAAGCGGTTCTGAGGAAAGTTGTAGGTACGAATGCGTCCACTACGGTCTCCTGTACCGACCTGGCTCTTACGAGCCTCTGAACGCTCGCGGTTTTTCTTCTCTTCTTCCATGTCAAACAGGCGTGAGCGCAGGACACGGAGTGCTTTCGCCTTATTCTTGATCTGGCTCTTTTCATCCTGACAGATAACGACCAGACCGGTTGGAAGGTGCGTGAGCCTGACTGCACTGTCAGTGGTGTTTACACTCTGTCCTCCAGGGCCACTGGAACGCATTACGTCAGTTTTTAGGTCCTCAGCCCTTATTTGGATGTCTGTCTCCTCAGCTTCGGGTAGGACTGCAACCGTAACCGCCGAGGTGTGAATCCTTCCGCCGCTCTCTGTCTCGGGGACACGCTGGACACGGTGTGTTCCGCTCTCCCAGCGTAGCGATCCATAGACATCCTTGCCACTTACTCCAAGTATCAGCTCCTTGAACCCACCGATGCCAGTCTCGTTTGCACTTATTATCTCAATCTTCCACCCTTTCTCGTCGGCATAGTGGCTGTACATCCTGAAGAGATCTGCTGCAAACAGGGCGGCTTCGTCGCCACCGGTTCCAGCACGGATTTCCATGATGATGTCCTTGCCTTCCATGGGATCGGGGGGTATGAGCAGCATCTTGGTCTTCTTCTGGGAGGCTTCCAAGGCTTCCTTGAGGCCGGTAAGCTCCTCACGAGTCATCTCCAGCATCTCAAAGTCACTCTCTTCATGCAGTATCTGCTCAGCTTCGGATATTTGGCTGATCAGGCTCTGCATGTTCAGCAGCTCATCGACGATGGGGGCAAGGTGTGAGCGCTCCTGATTGAGGCTCTTGAATACATCCATATCTTTCATGGTCTCAGGAAGACTGAGTTTCGCATCTATATCTGCAAGCTGCTTCTCGTATTCGGGCAGTTTCTTAAGCATAAGTATCTCCTACTATGGGTTTTCCAAGTATACAAAACTAGGGTGGTTTTGCATAGCATTGCTAGATATCCATTTGCTTTTGAGTTGTGAGTTGGAAATTCGGTTCTAGCGTGAGTTTGCAAGTTATAATCATAATTCTTATAAATACTTATAATATATAGAATAAATAAAAATTATCAAATAAAAGCTTGTATGCAGTAATATATGGGCAGAACAGTCGCACCCATCACCGGTGCGTGCATTGATACACCCTAATCCAATAACACAAACCTCATCTGTACAGGTTCATGATCTGAATATTTGAAGTCCATTGCTGCTACCTTCGTGTCTAAGATCTGGATGTTTGGAGAGACAATAAATCCATCAATGAAGAACTTGGCCAGTTTGTCCTTGTTGCCGACATATGGCCTTATGAGAGATCTGTTTGTGGGGGTGGTTGCATCTATCCCCATCTCCCAGTTTGGCAAGCTATCCCAAGCTACTGTTGGAGCTGTCCACTCAGTAAGCAGGGCAGGATCGGCCTCATAGTCTTTGATCAGCGTCTGGTTCCAATCCCCAGCAGCTACCACATAATTTCCCTGTTCGTATTCCTTCGAAATGATTTCGGATAACAGATTGGTCTGCGCTATTTTCCCTTCTCCGCTATCATAGGCCTCCAAATGGAAATTGATTACTACCAGATAATTGTCTTTTCCTTGAATAGGATATCTGGTTATCAGCATTGCCCTTTTGAGATTAGCCGTTCTCAAAGGCCAGGAAAATGGATTGGGAAGGGATACCCTTTCTGAATCCTGTATCTTATACCTTGCCATGCTGAGAAGGCCGGAGTTTACCTTTCCAATTGGCGGGAAGGGGAAAGGAACATATGGCACTTTGAAATTATAGGTAAAGCTTCCCTCCATAGTATCAAGGAGCAGCTCCTCTACCTGGTTGATGTTGTATGACCGTTTTGAGTCCTCATCAACTTCCTGGATCACATAGAAGTCACTATCCAGCTCCACTAACTTTTCTTTGATGTGCTTTAGATTATTTTCGACGAGAGCCTTGTCTTTGGGGCGTATGGTTTTCCCCCCATCCATGAAGAAGTCTTCAGTTTCCCCAAGCGCTCCATAGCCTATATTAAAACTGGTGATGGAGTACTCTTTGTTGGTTTCAACCAGGGTACTGGCATCAGATCCTATCGTGCTCAGATCTTCCCTGTCTTTTGGCCTGTATTCAAGGAGCGTCATTCCGCCCAAAAACAAGGCGATGATCACCAGCAAGGCAAGTAGTACCACAAGAATCTTTTTTATCATCCCAATCTATCCTTCCATTCCCAATACGTGTATATGGTAACACACCATGCTTCTGCAGGCTAACCAATATGAGGCTTTGCCTCTGTCAGACATCCATGCTCTCCAGTGCCAGATGGTTCTTTGCTACTATTGCAGGGGTAAGACGGTTCATCTTTGCATAGAGCAGGGCACCAGTTAGGAAGAAGGCTGCAGGTATTACCCCCATATGGAGCTGGATACCAAGCCTTGCCAGAGGGGTCATTGCATCAGGATCGAACTTGGTGAGGGTATGTACCACAAAGAATACTATAGCCTGGCTAGCATAGCTGAAACGCATGAAGAAGGCGCGTATACCCAAAATAACCCCGTCATCACGGCGTTGTTGTTTCACTACCATGCTATCGACCACATCTGCCATGGCAGGACTCATGAAGGTCCAGAAGCCTCCGAAGCCCAGGCCCCAGAGGGCCATGGTGATGATGAAGGCAAGTTGGCCTTGCACAAAGGTGAGAGGTATTGCAAATGCTGTCATGAAAAGAGCACAGATGATAAGCATCAGTTGGTTGTTCTTCAGGCGCTTGGCAACCTGGGTCCAAAGGACGATGGAGAGCAGAGCTCCTATGAGCATCCCTGCAAAGATTGGGGTTGCCTGACTACTCTCCTTTTCCAGGACATACTTGACCACGTAGTTGATGCTGCTGGTCATGCACATGGTCCCACTCTGATACAGATACAGGAACAGTACAAAGGCCAGGAGGTTCCTGTCTTTCAGGGCCTGCTTCATCTGGTGGAAGAAGGAAGGTGCATCACTTTCCTGTTGTTGCTTGGCAAACCGGGCTACCATATCCTTGGTCTCAAACACCCCGTAGCTGACTAACAGAGTGCTAAACAGGCTTATGCCGGCAATGACCAGGCCACATATCATGTAGCTTTGGCGGTCTCCGTAGGAAAACACCAAGGGAGGGATGATAAAACCGGCGGCAATACCAAGCACCCCGATTCCGGTGCCTATGGCAGCAGTATCGGTGCGCTCTTTCCTGTCTCTGAACTTGTCTGGATATATGCTCTGGTAGTTTACCTCCCACAGCGAGTACGCCCCATCATAGAGGCAGATGGTCAGGACCATCCAAAGAAAGACCGGAAGCGGGTTCTCCTTGGCATTCCAGTGCAGCGGTACGGCAAATATAAGGAAGAAGGTGAGACTGGAGAGAACCAGGCCGATGATGATCCAGGGGAATCGTCTGCCAAGTTTTTTGGAGAAGGGTGCCCCCTTGTTGGTCACATACCCAATGATTGGGTCGTTGAGGGCATTCCAAAGAGAGTAGATTATGGTGGCCAAGGCCGCATAGCCTGCTGCCAGCCCGACTTCTGTCTCGTAAAACATGAAGACGATGGAACCGAAGGCTCCTGTAAGAAACTCCGCGATGAACTTCCCAAACCCATACGATGCCATGATACGCTTCTTAGCCATGAGGACCTTCCTTGTGCAGTTACCTCTTTATACAGCTTGTTGATAGGTTTGTCAAAAATATCCTCACTACATGAGCTATTTTAGCTAGGGTAGTGAGGACATTTTTCTCTTTTCTTTATCTATCTATCTATCTATCTATTTCTTTATTTTTATCTTTTGGCTTCTCGCTATTCCCTTACTGCTTATTGTGCTTTCGTATCTCGTTGCTTGTAACACTTTTTCCTAGCGCTTCTCTGGAGAAAATCTCACCACCATATGCACCTGGGCAAGTTGGGAAGAGGAAAGGTTGGCGATGGAGTGCTCGATGTCACAGTGGTAGACAAGGAAGTCACCTTTACGGAGCTCTGCTTTGTTTTCACCCACCTTCACCTCGACAGCCCCCTTGACCACAGTCAGGTACTCCTGGGTTCCCGGGTAGTGTGGCTCACTCTCAAGTTTTGATTGACCATCAAAGGAGATAAGATACATCTCCAGGTCCTCCACCATATGCAAGGGTGAGAGGATCTTGATGGTGACCCCCTTGTCGCGAGTCTCAAGCTTAGGCCCTTCATCGCCAGCAGGATTGACCGAGAATACTCTCTTGGGTTCGCCCTGTGCATCCAGGAGGTCATTGAGCTCCACATTCAGGCCCCGGGCAATCTTCCACACCGTTGCGACGGTGGGGTTTACCTTATCGCTTTCGATCTGGCTGAGCATGGCCTTGGAGACCCCAGACCTTTCTGACAAGACGTTGAGGGTGAGCTTCCTGGCGTTTCGTAACCTTTGTATGTTCTTTCCGATTGCAGGAGGATTGATTTCCATGATGACTCCTTCCATTGAGTTTGACATAGTGAAAATTGTTCAATATACTAAACATGTACATTGTAATATTGCTCTGCGCTATTGTCAAGGAAAGGCATTTTCGGAGGTAGGTATGAAACGTATTTTGATCATAGGATCCCTTGGGCAACTTGGTTCTGAAATAGCATACGAATGTCGCAAGCGGTATGGCAATGACAATGTCGTGCTGACCGATATACGTGATGACATCAACACACCTCTGGTACAGGGTGGACCCTTCTACAAGGTAGACTGCAGGGATGGGGATGCTGTCCTTGCCATTGTGAAGAAGCATAAGATAGACACCATCTACCACCTGGCGGCCCTCCTTTCGGCAACTGCTGAGCGCAATCCGCTCAATGCATGGAACATCAACATGGGCGGTCTGATGATTACCCTTGAGATAGCTCGCCAAGAGGGATGTGCTGTATTCACCCCATCTTCCATCGGGGCCTTTGGTCCTACAACCCCCAAGAAGTTCACCCCCCAGGATACTATCCAGCGACCCACCTCCATCTATGGGGTTACAAAGGTTGCGGGCGAGCTGCTTTGCGATTACTATAACCATAAGTACGATGTGGATACACGAGGGGTTCGCTTCCCAGGGGTCATCAGCAGTCTGACACCTCCAGGAGGGGGGACTACCGACTATGCGGTTGAGATCTACTATGAAGCGGTCAGAAAGAGCCAGTACACCTGTTTTTTGCGAGGGGATACCTACCTGGACATGATATACATGCCGGATGCAGTCCAGGCAGCCATCCAGATCATGGAAGCTGACCCTAGCAGGCTGCGCCATCGCAATGCCTTCAACATTGCAGCGATGAGCTTCTGCCCTGAGGAGCAGGCTGCCTACATCAGGACCCATATCCCCGACTTCACCATCTCGTATGAAATTGACCCGGTCAAGCAGGCTATTGCCGACTCCTGGCCGGATGCCCTTGAGGATTATGCAGCACGTGTTGAGTGGGATTGGAAACCCAAGTATGAGCTAGCCTCCATGACAAAGGATATGCTCGATACCATCAGAGGGAGGAAGAAAGATGATACAGACCGTTGAAAAGGAACTGCAGGAATTTCTTGACCAACTGAAAGTGGAAGGCCTGGACAAGAAGGAGAGGGTTCTCTCCAGCCGCCAGGGAGCCTCCATTGAGGTCGGGACTACTACCGTACGTAACTTCTGTGCAAACAACTATCTTGGCCTCGCTGACAACCTTGAAGTCATAGAAGCAGCCAAGGGCGCCATGAACCGATGGGGTTTTGGTCTCTCCTCCGTACGCTTCATCTGTGGGACCCAAGGGATCCACAAGGAGCTTGAGCAGAGGATAAGCACCTTTCTCAAGACAGACGACACCATCCTGTTTTCCTCCTGTTACGATGCCAATGGGGCTCTATTCGAACCCCTGCTGGGAGCAGAGGATGCTGTCATCAGCGATGAGCTCAACCATGCCTCCATCATAGACGGGATCCGCCTGTGCAAGGCAAAGCGGTTCCGCTACAAGCACAGTGACATGGCCTCCCTGGAAGATTGCCTGGTTGATGCAGAAGGTTCGAGAAGGATTCTCATTGCAACAGATGGGGTATTCTCCATGGATGGGGATATAGCCAAACTGAGGGAGATCTGCGACCTTGCAGACAGCTATGGTGCAATGGTCATGGTTGATGACTCGCATGCCACCGGATATATCGGCAAGCATGGCAGGGGGACGCCCGAGGCTTGCAAGGTGGAGGGTCGTATAGACCTCATCACCACAACCTTCGGCAAGGCGTGTGGTGGAGCCAGCGGTGGATGCATCACCGGACGTCAGGTCCTCATCGACCTCTACCGGCAGAGGGCACGGCCCTACCTGTTCTCCAACACGTTGGCTCCTGCCATCTGTGGGGGGACACTGAAGGTACTGGACATCATCGAGCGTGGAGATGTCAAGGGAGCGCAAACCCTGGAGAATGCCCAGTACTTCAGGAAGAAGATGGAGAAGGCAGGCTTTGACCTGGTCAAAGGTGATACCGCAATTGTCCCGGTGATGATCTACGATGAGGTGAAGGCTGTAGAGATGGCTGACAGACTGCTTGATGCGGGAATATATGTCATTGGCTTCTGCTTCCCTGTAGTTCCCAAGGGGAAGGCAAGGATCCGTGTCCAGCTATCGGCAATCCATACAAAAGAAGACCTTGACGCTGCCGTCAAAGCCTTCATTGAGGTGGGTACTGAGATGGCCCTGATCTAGGAAAAGATTCTCTTTTCCAGCTCTTGTCCATACTCCTTCAGCTTGGAAAGCACCAGTTTGTCTTCTGCACTGACAGCGGTGCTTTCCAGATTTTCCTCTACTTTCCGCTTGAAGAAATTCCAGTTGATCTTGATGTTCCCTGGGGGATTGAGGGTTCTGTTTGCACAGAAACTTCGCCACTTTACCTTCTGAGCATCGTTGAGGACCTCACTCCAGTTTCTCGCCACATGCCTGAACAGCATCTGCGGACACCTATCATCCTCAAAGTCGAGGTTCAGCTTGAGCTTGTCCATCGGCTCTGCCTTGCGGATGAGGTTGAACCGCTTCAGGTCCTCATTGGGAAAAAATCCGTCATACAGCTGGAAATCCACATCCTTCACCGACTCATAGCTATCGATGATATCCCTGCCTACCAGCAGGAGGTTGGTGTTGCTGATGACCTGCTGGTGACGGAGCAGGGCCGCCTCCTTGTCCAGACCCAACTTGATGGCAAGTTCATCAGTCAGTACTGATGCTGGACTGACAAAGGGACACTTGTTCACCGCAAGGGTAAAGACACCATCGACTTTGAAGATGTTCTCACTGGTTGCCTGCAGCAACGGAGTAGTGTCCTTACTCAGGTCAAAGCAGAGGATGCTGTTGGGATTCTCCTTCAGGTGGGTTATCGGGGTGATAAGGCGGGAGCACCCATCCTTGCGGCTGAAGAAGGAGGCGGTGTAGAGCACAGGTTCCCCAAAGGGTGTCTCGACCAGGGCCTTCACCTTTGCCTTGGAGCGCAGGTTGAAGTAGTAGGAGTAGAGCTTGGGCTGGTTTTTCTTGATCAGGCGGGCGATGGCGATAGTGGCCTTCACATCCACCAGGGCATCATGGGCCCCTTCCTGGGGGATCCCGTTTGCCTCAGTAAGGGCAGTGAGGCGGAAGGTGGGGTTTCCTGTCTCCTCTTTTCTGGGAGGCCAGGTGATCCCATCAGGGCGAAGGTCATACGCTGCCCTGACCAGGTCAATGATATCCCATCTGGAGCAGTTGTTGTCCCATTCACGCTTGTAGGGGTCCATGAAGTTGCGGTAGAGGGCGTTGCGGATGAACTCGTCATCGAATCGTATGTTGTTGAAACCCGCAACTACGGTGTTGGGGGTGGAGAATTCGTTGTTTATGCGCTCGATCAGAGCACTTTCGCACATCCCTTTCTCATTCACCTCCTGGGGGGTGATGCCAGTGATGAGGCAGGAGAGGGGATCGGGCAGGTAGTCGTCGCTCAGCTTGTTGTAGAGGACGATGGGCTCTCCTATGGGATTGAGGTCATAGTCGGTTCTCTGTCCGGCAAATTGAGCTATCCTGTCATGGCGGCTATCGAGGCCGAATGTCTCAAGATCATACCAGAATATGGTGCCTTTTCTATAGTTTTGGTTCATTGGCCCAGTATATCATATAACTCAATGTGTGTCTTTTTTCTCAATTCGGTTGTTCTCTTTGTTTTAGTGTCATACTATGGAGAAGAGTTGCATATGAAAAGAATGATAGTAGTCCTGATGATCCTATTCCTCTGTCTTGGAGCATTTGCCAAACCCACGGCAAATGATGTCACCGTAGCTCTTGCCGCCATAACAGATGCAACCATCGCCTCTATCGCAGGATTCTTGAACAACCCTCCCTTGACTCTTCCAGGCCTGAATCTTTTCTTCAAGGAGAGGCAGAGCCTTCCCTATGCCCTTACCTTCAATGATTCTGACCTGGGAAGCTATCTTCCTGTCTTTGAGAAGACACGACCAAGGGGGGACGAGTCCTTCTTTGCCTCACTGATGCGTTCAGCCAAAGGACCTCTCAACGATATTGCCTTGCAATATCTGACTGTCCATGCATGGGAGGAGGGCCATGCTACCCTCAACGGGGCAGCTGTCCCCTCCTTTGGTGATGGGGTAACCGTAGCTTCCCTTATGGGATCTGCCCTGATGAATGGGGGAATCCAGCCCATTACCGTGGCTGTGGATGTACGTGTATCCGGGCGTAGGGTGAGTGAGGCCGTATCGGTAAAAGGGGTGTTCCTCATCCAAAGTGATGCACAAGGATATTTTGAGATCAAGCCAATTGAGCTGACAATAAACGGAGAAGCTCCGTAATGTATGAGAAGTAGGAGGGAGTATGGCAGATATCATAGCGAAAAGTGAAGCATTTCTTACCAAGTGGGGGGCCTGCCCGTCATGTATTGATATGGAGCAGTTGCTCTCACAGTTCAAGGATGAGATGGAAAAGGGTCTTGCAGGGGAGAATCAGAGCTCCCTGCAGATGATACCGACCTATACCAAGGTTTTTGATGAGGTGAAGAAAAACAAGAGCGTCATCGTCCTCGACGCCGGTGGGACAAACTTCAGGACCTGTCTGGTCACCTTTGATGAGCAGGGAGTCGCCCATATCGAGGATTTCAGGAAGACCGCCATGCCAGGGGTGAAGCAAGAGGTAAGTGCCAAGCAGTTCTTCAACACCTTTGCCGATGAGGTCGAGCGCCTCATCGACAAGAGTGACAACATTGGATTCTGCTTCTCCTATGCTGCCACCATAACGGAGAACCATGATGGGATCCCCCTGATGTTCTCCAAGGAGATAAAGGCACCTGAGGTGATCGGACAGCCTGTGGGCGCAAACCTGCTTGTCGAGCTTGCCCGTCGTGGCTACGATGTCTCCAAGAAGAAGGTCGCAGTGCTCAATGATACTGTCGCTACCCTTCTGGCTGGGACCGCCGCCGTAGCAGAGGTGCCCTACAGCGGATATATCGGCTTTATCCTGGGAACAGGGACCAACACAGCCTATGTGGAAGAGAATGCCAGGATTGGGAAGATAAGCCTCTCTGAGGGGAGTCAGATCATCAACGTCGAGTCAGGTAACTTCGACTATTGTCCGGGTGCTCTGGACCGAGCCTTCTTTGACTCCACCAAGCAACCCGATCAATACCATCTGGAGAAGATGATAAGCGGAGCTTACCTTGGTCCGTTGAGCACCGTTGTCATCGAGAAGGCGATCGAGGAGGGCCTCTTCAGTGCAACCTTTGCACAGAGGTTCAAGGAGGTCTCTCCGGTCAACACCACGGTGATGAGCAACTACCTCGAGATGCCCTTCAACAAGAGCTATGCCTTGGTTGCCTGTTGCGAAGGCAACGAGGACGATGCCATCGCACTGTGGACCATCATCAATGCAGTCATAGAGAAGGCTGGCAAGCTCACCGCCGCCAACCTTGCGGCAACCGTGTTGAAAAGTGGTGCAGGCACTGATCCAAGGCGTCCGGTCTGCATCAATGCCGACGGTACGACCTTCTACAAGACTGAGTACCTGAAGAAATATACGGAGTTCTACCTGCACAAGTATCTGCAGCTGGATAGGAAGCGTTACTACCGTTTTGTACGTATCGACGACTCTCCTACCATCGGGGCGGCCATTGCCGGCTTGAGTCTGTAGAGCTGCTTCTGATCACCTGCCAAACCTCCAGAGGGCATCATCTGGAGGTTTGGCAACTTGGAATTGTATTCTGTGGTATTCTCCTCCATGCTTGTCACAAATAGCCGCTAACCCCAGAAAGAGACCAACCAGGTTTTGTGGACCTGCATGACAGGACTAAAGGTATCAAGGTGATTGGGCTTCTCATCATTGCTGGGAAGATGGGTACCCATTTCTTCTGTCATTTCCTGCATACACCATCTTCTTCGTGGGGTGCTGTTGGAAAGCGAACTACAAGACTAAGGGGAGAACCAACATGAATACTCTTTCAAGGAAACGAATGCTTGATGCGATCAATCATAGGCAACCTGACAAGATACCTCTTGATTTCGGCGCCACTACGGTAACGGGAATACATTGCAAGGCAGTCGAAGATCTGAGGGCTCATTATGGCTTGGAGCAGAAACTCGTCAAGCTCTACGAACCCTACCAATGCTTGGGCCTCATCGAGGAGGATCTTGCCCAGTGCCTTGGCACTGATATGGTAAGTGCCAAATCGTCACTGAATTGGTTTGGGGTAGAGAACAAGGATTGGAAACCCTGGAGGACTCCTTGGGGGCAAGATGTCCTGATACCTGATGATTTCAATCTCACCTACGCAGACGATGGGGCTGTATATGCCTATGCCCAAGGGGATACCTCTTTCCCTCCAAGTGGGAAAATGCCTGCTTCAGGGTATTTCTTCGATGCGATAATAAGACAAGAACCACTTCCCGAAGATGACGATGATTTGAAACTGGAAGACAATACTGAAGAATTCAGTCTCTTTGCCGAAGAAACTCTCAAAACCATCGCAAGCAGTGTAAAAACTGCCCATGCAACTGGCAAGGGTGTGGTGGCCTCTTTGGGGGGAAGTGCGTTGGGTGACATAGCAATGATTCCCGCGATGAACATGAAAAAGCCAAAAGGTATCAGGGACATCACCGAATGGTACATGTCTACTGTCCTCCGTCAGGATTTGTTGCACTCCATATTTGCTTACCAGACAGACATTGCCATCGAGAACCTCATTCGGGTCAATGCCCTGTGTGGCAACGATATTGATGTGATATGTACGTGTGGTACGGACTTTGGTACCCAGACCAGTACGTTCTGTTCCGTCGATACGTTCAGGAGTCTCTATGCCCCATATTACACTCGCTTGAACACATGGATCCATGCGAATACCAATTGGAAAATATTCAAGCATAGTTGTGGTTCAGTACATAGCTTTATTCCTGATTTCATCAAGTGCGGCTTTGATATACTCAACCCAGTGCAATGTTCTGCTGCAGGCATGGATCCTGGATGGCTGAAAAAAGCATTTGGCTCCGACCTGGTTTTCTGGGGAGGTGGTGTAGATACACAAAAGACGCTGCCATTTGGTACTCCCCAGCAAGTGAGAGCTGAGGTATTACAACGGTGTGAGATATTTGGAAAAGATGGTGGCTTTGTGTTCAATGCGATACACAACGTCCAAGCCACTACTCCCGTCGAGAATATAGTTGCCATGATAGATGCTGTGCATGAATTCAATGGTGATTGAGCAAACAAGATAGCGGCCTGCATGGCTTGTCGGGTAGGGCCTATGCGTATCCTACCCGATGGCTGCTTTCTCTCACATCTGGCCTTGCCCTTCTTATGTTCGAGTAATCTACTCCCTGAAATGTCTGAATCCGCTAAACAGGTAATAGCCTAAGACAGCGTTGAACCCGACTGCAGAAAACACACTGAAGCGTTCAAAAACACCAAACAGCCCTTTTGGGGCAGTGCCTGTGCCAATTGCGCCGATACCCATCAGGCAAAGGGCGACTGTCGCCCAAATCGCCAGGGATGGATAATGCCTGTTTTGGTAGCCACCAACCATGATGAGGACCAGCGAGGAGACCGAAAGAAGGACTACTGATGCGGTTACCACGTAGGCGTGCATGATATCCTGAAAAGTTCCAGCAAAACCACTGGATGATAGCGGGAACAGAGCATACCCGATGGCAGAAACCCAGTTCATCGCCGCAAAGACATACAAGCCCGTGCGCATGATTTTGGTTAGTCGTCCCGATACAAATATGCAGACCAGGGTAATGCTGACAATGCCGCACAATGTGTAGAGAACACTTAGCTGATTCCACAGGGCAAGCGAAGGGGCATCTGCTGCACTGAGGTCGCTGACAGCTTGGCTTTTCCAGTCATACCCTGGATATGTCAGTGGCGAAAAGACTACTGCCACTGCATATGACAGGAAACTTAGGATTCCGGTCAATCCCAGCCAATTGATCAAGGTCTTCTTCATTGCATCTCCTCCAACGTAGTCATGGTGATAGTACCACTTCTGTGTCTTGGTGCGAACTAGCAGAACGAGCCTTTTGTGGTACACCCCTCGCGGATTGTTCATTCCTGCAGGGTGTCTTGAATCTTGGCCAAGCATACCCAATTGGGGGAGATGTAGGGGGGGGTGAGATGGTCTTCACCCCTGTTTGATGATACCCTGTATCCATGGCAGACCGTTTTTCACCCGCTCAAAGAAGCTCTCTCATGCGCTCCATCAAAGGTAAGGATACCAAGGCCGAACTGCTTGTCAGGCGATTCTTGTTCAGGAAGGGATTTCGTTACCGCACCAATGACAGACGCCTTCCAGGAAGCCCGGATATTGTCCTTCCCAGATACAAGAGTGTGGTATTTGTCAATGGATGCTTCTGGCATGCTCATGAAGGGTGTCCCCTGTTTGTGCTCCCCAAGACAAACACTGAATTTTGGGCTGAGAAGATAGAGGCAAACAGGGCCCGTGATGCCAAAAACATCTCCACCCTCATTTCGGAAGGGTGGAGAGTGTTCGTAATCTGGGAGTGTGAACTGAGAACTCGGCAAGGCAGGGAGGCTGCCCTTGAGGGTCTGGTCAATGAGATCTGGGCTTGGCAGTGACCATGGCCAATTCATCTGCCTTTGCTATGAGGCTTCTCTGCCAATCTATCAGGTAATCATGGCGCTCTACATCAGAGCCTTGGCAATCGGCAAGGACGCGGAAAACCGGTTCGGTCTTGCTTCCTCGCATCCAGATGAAATCTGTCTCCTCGCCCATAGCGTTGGAGAAGATGATCTTATACCCTCCGCTGTACGGTTCGTTGCGATTCGCCTCCCCTGCTCCCTGGTAGAGAGTGGTACCCTCCATCTGGTAGACCTTGTAAGAGGTGATGCCCATCGCCTTTAGCTCTGGTTTTCTCTTCTCCCAATCCATCAGGAAGAGCTCCTCATAGGCCTGTTTCAGGGCTCGTTGCTTTGAGCGTACCTGCATCTTCCCCTTGTCAGAGAAGGAGGGTGTCGTGGTGAAGGTGGGCAGCGACTCTATGATCGCTTCCAGGGTCACCTTGCGTGGCATCCTTGTTTTGCTTACCCGTGCCCATAGGGTGAATAGTTCTTCTTGCGTAAGGAGTTTGATCAGGCTCATCAGGGTATTCATGGGGTCGCGCACCTTTGCCGGGTGAGTTATGTTCCCTCCGTTGGACCCTTCTCCAAGGATGGGAACAAGATATCCTTCGGTTCGCTTCATGTTTGCCAGCTCCACTACATTGGCTTCCCCGACCTCTGAACGGAACACCTCCACATCGAGGGCATCACAAATCCTTTCGATGCGCATGGAGGTCGGTCCATTGACCGCAACAGCCAGTTTGGCCTGGGGGTCCTCCAGGCGTGCCTGGCAGAGCTCTGCGAGTACAACGAGGGAGAACACATTCTGTGCTTCCAGAATCTCAGCCTTGCCGGTGCTCTCCCTTATGTAGACCAGATTCCCCCGGTCCCCATCATTGTCCGGCACATAGCCCAGGAGGTAGGCATTGTCATTCTTGTAGAGCTCCTCAAGGCTCTCCCTGCACAGCTCCAGGTTCTCCCCCTCCGGGACTATGCCATGGACTACCTGCCCTACCTTGTTGTTGAGCATGGTAACCTTGAGCCCTAGGGACTTGAGGAAGGAAAAGTCAATGCTCACCGATCGTGCGCTGCCGTTGAGCTCTCCGAGGATACCCAGGGGTTTTGTCTCTGTCTTTGCGATGACCGAGCGAGAGAAAGCATAGTGGTCTTTCTCTCTGGTACTCTTGCTGGCGGTGGTGAGTATGAACCTCTCATATCTGTCCAGGCTCTGTTGCTTCTGGCTTTTTACAGAGTTCAGGACATCAAAATAGATTTTGTGATCGAGGGATGCAGAGAGTTTCTGGATGTAGGGCAGGAGCCCTTCCTCTGCAAAGAGGGAGAGGAAGGTATCGGTAAGTTCCTTAGACTCGGAACCCGGGTATACACCGCCTGCACTGCCAAACTTGAAGCCGTTGTGCCCGATGGGGTTATGGCTGGCAGAAACATAGAGGAATGCATCGGCCTCTTCTGGATAGAGATTGCAGTCTGCCATAATCTCAGGGGCTGCACAGATGAAGAGATAGCGTACCTTACAGCCAAGGCAGAGAAGTGTCCTGCAGATGAGGTCCCCGATCAGGCGTCCGGTAGGACGGGCATCGAGGCCGACCAGGATGGTCGGACTTGTTTCGGTAGGGGTGGATGCACCGGGATGCTCCCTCTGAATGGCATCCTTCTGGGCCAGGGGGGCTCCCAGGTATCGTGCCAGTGCGAGGGCGACAAACGTGACGATTGCACCATCAGCATGGGAGATGCTCTTGGTCGCATCTTGCTCATCACCACCCTCTGCAAAGACTTTTCTCCACCCTGATCCGGAGAGGATCATCGAAGAGAGCGCCTGTTGCACCTCCTCGGTGCTGGGGTTTGGGAAATCAAGGATGTCAAATTGGTCGTCTGCTATGGTAAGGTGGCTAAGATGGTCGTATATAAGCATTGAATCCTCCGTAGGCCGAGTATACCATATATTGCAGAGTTTGCAGATGTGTTGTAGGCTGATTTTTATGATACCAACGTGTGCCGCTTTCCATGATCTGAGCTGTTATGCAAAGAGTTCCCTCACTGTAGTACTTCCCACCCTTGAGGTTATGGGAGTTGAAGCCTGTCCCCTGCCCACCGCCTTGCTGTCGACTCAGACTGATGGGTTTGCGCGCTACCATTTTGAAGAGAAAACTGATTCCCTGGTACAGATTCTCAACCACTGGGACTACTTGGACCTCGGCTTCGATGCCGTATATTCCGGTTTCCTAGGTTCACACGAACAGGTCGACCTAGTCCTGCATTTCATCGGGAAGCAACGCTCAAAGCACAATCTCCTGGTGGTGATAGACCCGGTGCTTGGGGACGGGGGAAAACCCTATGCACCGGTTGACAAGAAGCTCATAGATGAGATGCGTATCCTGGTACAACAAGCGGACCTCATCACCCCAAATACCACCGAAGCTGCCCTTCTCCTGGATCGTCCCATGCAGGGCAATTTCACCAGGGACGAGATACTCCTCTGGGCTAAGGAGCTCTCCCAAAGTATCGCAGGCTCAGTAGCCATCACCAGCGTCCCCATAGGGGGCGAGCATGCTGTGGCATACTGTCATGAAGGGCTTTGCTCGTTGGTCTTCTATGAGCATCTCAGTGCTTCCTATCCTGGCTGTGGTGATCTCTTTGCCAGTATGATGACCGGTTTTCTGCTTAATAAGGTTCCCTTCCAAACCTCTGTTGAGAAGAGCGTGCAGTACAGCTCCCTTGCTATCGAGCACACCCTGAAGGCAGGATATGAAAGACGTCATGGTATTGCACCCTCACTTATATTTCCTTCCCTGATAGGGGAAAGGCAACACTATCGTCCTTGATCATTGGAAACCTTTTTGCCTGACACATGATTGACAGGACTCCTAACAAATAGGGATGTAGAGATTCCCACTGCCTACCAGGGATCCCCTCTTGCCCTTGATGATCGAGTATGCGGTGCAAGCCCAAGAGCATGATTCAGCCTGGCTATGCAGGGTTAGAGCCTTTGGGAAGGAATCCTAACGAAGTACCTGACTCCCCCTTTGCAGGACAATCCCTAGGGTAGGTTCCCAGTACCACATGATGATGAAAAGCCCTTCATGCAAGAGTTGTTGCAAGAAGGTTGCAGGGATGTCTGGTGAGATCTCCCTCTAGTTGCTGGAGCTTCCCAGCGAGAAATCACCTACCAGCTTGTAGACATTCCCATCCTTTTCCAGCTTGATCTCCCTGTCGGGGAAATACTTTGGGATGAGCTTATTGATGGTCTGTACCGTAGCCTCTTGGACAGCCTTCTCGTCCTCTTTCTTGACTGTAGCCAACGTCCTCATCTCAACAGAGACAATGTAGCCTCTGCCATGGTCACTGCCATAGCCGAGGGTGAATTGCGTGCCGGTTGAGAACAGCCCGTCATAGGCGACACTCGCCGCCTTGCCCCGCGCAGGTCTGTTGGGATGGCGTGGGTAGTGCGACCCAAAAGTCTCTTCCAGATGATGGTCAAGTTCGTCACACATCTTTCGCATGATGCCTTCAAGGGCGATCTGTTTCGGGTGGGTACTCATAGTAATATGCCTTCTTGGTCTTCGGGTTCATCTTCGATGTTGTAGCGCGAGAGAAAGGAGTAGTAGGAGGAGAGTCCAGCTGCCCGCGTTGCTGGGTCGTCATCCTCTGAAGGTCTTGGAACATCCTTCCTTGGGGCTGTGAGCAGCCTCTCCACCTCCTTGGGACCGAGGGTGAGCTGGTCGAAGGTGGTGCGTTTCTTCAGCTTGTCCACGTACTCGCGGATGCCCCTGTCATTGTCCCGGTAGATTTGCAAAGCCTTCTCCCTCATCATGGCAAGGGCTGAGGAGCTTGTGGAATCGAGGCGGACATGCTCGCCAAGAGTCCCATGGATGCGGGTGTACTCCAGGTCCGGGATATTGGCTGCGATGGCATCGACAGCCTGGAGCTGGGAACCAGCGTAGATCTTCTGGATGGGTGTTCCCTTAGCCGGATCGATCCACCCGATGACTCCGGAACCCGCACCGCTGATGGTAAAGCTGAAATCACTGCTGGCGGTTGAAATTGAGAGGATATGGAACTTCTTAGCCCTGGGGTAGAGTCTCTTTGCCTCTACATAGGCAAAGAGGGCAGGGTTGTTGGCAATGAGGCCCCCGTCGATGAGGGTCTGCATGGTCTCTTCCTGGCGGTCATAGAGGTATGCCGGCTTGAAGTAGGTAGGGGCTGCGCTTGTAGCCCTTCCAGCTTCCCAGAACAGGAATTCATGGCTGTCCCTGCTTGTCAGGGGGAAGGGCCGGCCGTTTGCTACATCGTAGGTCATCAGCATGAGGGGAACGACCGCTGATGAGAGGGGTAGGTTGCCAAAGGTCTGCTTGAGATAGCGTTCAAGAGGTTCGCTGTCATACTTGTCAGTGAATATCTGGGAGAAGAGACGACCCTGGTTCTTCGGAAAAATCTCCTTTCCATGGTTGAGATAGAGTTTTTCCAGGGCGCTTGTCTCTACTCCAAAGGGAAGGGTCCCCTTCAGTTCCTTGGAAGGAGCCCTTCCTAGGATCTTGTCCGCAAGGCTCGGTTGCCCCTGGTCGTATATGTAGCTGATATACCTTCCGTCAAGGGGGAGATTGGTCTTCTCTACGGGTGCTGTGAGGGCCATGGCAAGCAAGCCTCCTGTGGAGGTGCCTGCTATCAGGTCAAAGTGGGAATATAGGGGGCGAAAATCACCCTGCTCTTCCAGCAGTGTGGAAATGTTATTGAGAATGACTGCTGGAATAACACCACGCATACCTCCTCCATCGATGGAGAGGATGAACCTCTCTTCTGGAGTTTCAACGGGTATGTTTTTTCTGAAAAGGTCGCGTATTGCCATATGGTAAGAGTGATATATTTAGCTGATACGGTCAAGCATCCACAAACCAAAAGCATATTTGGTAGGGAAATACGCAGGGAAGAGTAGCTTGACAAGCCTATTACCATTCCGCAAACGGTATGGTAATAGGTTTGTATATGATATTTCTCCTCCTGTCGGGCAAGACCCTAGCGTATCAGTGTCCCAATTCGCTAGAATGGTGGGCATGCATAGCAACAATGTCTTACAGGCCTATAAAAAGTGCCTTCTCTGTCCCAACCGATGCCAAGTGAACCGACTTGCAGGTGTCGTTGGTATCTGTGGGGAGACCGCAAGGGTGCGTGTGGCCTGGTCCGGTCTGCACCGTGGGGAAGAGCCTCCTGTAACCGGTGAACATGGATCTGGGATGATTTTCTTCAGTGGGTGTCCCCTGCACTGTGCATACTGTCAGAACCATCAGATATCTGGTCTTCAGAAGAGTGGGCAAGAGCCTGTAGGCAGTGTGCTATCTTGTGAAGAGCTTGCAACGTTGATGACCGAGCTTCAGGGCTTTGGTGCTACAAACATCAATCTGGTGACGGGAACCCATTTCATTCCTTCCATCATAACAGCACTGGAAAGAGCAAAAGAGCAGGGGCTTACCATACCCATAGTCTGGAACAGTTCCGGCTATGAGTCCCTGGAAGGACTCGCCCTGATAGATCCCTATATTGATCTCTACCTTATCGATGTGAAGAGCCTGGACAGGGGGGTAAGCTCTACCTTTTGCGGCCAAGCATGCTATGCCGACCATATCCGGTCTGTCATGGCCTTCCTGAAGGAGAAACATCCGCATGTCTTGGAGAATCCTGATGGGAGTCTGCAAGGGTTGTTGGTCAGGCACCTTCTCTTCCCAGGGACGATGAAGGCGACAAAAGAGTTCCTGCATTACTTTGCCAAGGAGCTGAAGGAGAGTGCCTATCTCTCCCTCATGGTGCAGTTTGTCCCTCCCTTGGGCGATGTTGTCTTCGACGAGATTACAGAAGGGGAATATGAGGAGTTGCTGTCCCTGTTGGACAAGCTTGGCATTGAGGATGGCTTTGTGCAGGAACTGGGGGAGAATATCTCCTGGATACCAGACTTCACACTTGATGTTCCCTTTCCAGAGGGATTTGCTGATGTGCTGCCGTACTTCTTGGAGTTGAAACAGAGGTAACGGAGGTTGGATATCTCCAGTATGCGTGGAAGGGATGAACAATCCTTCGTCGAATATTGTGAAGATGTTCCCCTATGCTGGATATGACGCTTATAAGGCTCTCTTTTGTCTTCTTGCGGAAAGAGGGGGTTGATGACACCTTTGAAGAGCGCCGTGTGTATGCCGCTACCTACCTGCTTGGGAAAAGCAGGTGAGAACGATCTGGGTACAATTGCTTCACATGTCAGTCGGCCTGTTCCCCATAATCTTAGATTCTACCAATGATCTTGTAGGATGCAAAGCACATCCATCCTTCAGCATATCGGCAAGAGATTGATGTCCGATCATCTGACTGTACAGCAACAGAGGCACGTACAAAAAGTGCCTCTGTCATATATTGATTGACAGATCTGTTACCATGCTGGTCTCTCTGCCTTGCTCTCCCTTAGCCGATCACAGTCCCCACAAACTCTTTCTTGTTCAGGATAGCCATCGTATTCTCTATGTCCCTTCCATCAGAGCAGATGACCTGCATTCTTAGCTTGGCCGCCCTCTTGCTGGCTACAGGATCAAAGGGGGTATTCTTGCCAGGGACCCAGGTACTGCCCACCATGGCCTTGAACTCCTCCCAGCTGATGGTGTCCAGAGGTTTTGCCTCAGGATTTTTCTTGGGGTCATCGGTGTAGACCTTGGCTATGTTGGAGAGGTTGATGATTGTCTTCCCTTGGAACCGCTCTGCTAGGATTACTGCATCATTGTCAGTGGAGAAGCCTGGCTTCCAACCTGCTGCCACCAGGACTTGGCCCTTGAAGTTGATGTGCCCTGTAGGGTCGGTTATGATGTTGTCTGTGCAGAGGTCGCTGAACATGGCCTTGACCAGCTGAGCATTCAGGTGGGTGGCTCTGATACCTAGCCAGTCCTGCTCTTCGCTTGGAGCATCCGCTACAATCTCCCTCAGGGCTTGCTGATAGACCCGGGCAGGGGCTCCACCACCACAGACAAGGATAAGTTTTCGGCTTTTGTCAGCCTTGAGATAGGCTCTCAGGTTTGTATTCAGTTCTGTAAGAAAGGTCGTATCCACCTTATCCGGTGCTATGATCGATCCGCCCAATGATATGACTGTCGTATTCAAATTGTTCATCAAGTCCTCCGCTTCCCTATCCTACCAAATATGCGGGCAGTTCTCAATCATAGAAGTGAAGAGAAGCTCTTTTTTCCAGGACATACGCACTAAACTCTTATTGACAGGATGCTATAGGTATGAATGGAAA
>CAZTXW010000024.1:0-25556 GCA_964617345.1 uncultured Sphaerochaeta sp.
ACCTCATCATGGCGACTGGAAGAAGTGACTATCCCAACCAGATCAACAACGTGCTTGGCTTCCCCTTCATCTTCCGTGGTGCTCTGGACGTCCGTTCTACTATCATCAGTGAAGGCATGAAGATGGCAGCTGCCAAGGCTCTTGCCAAGCTGGCTAAGGAGCCTTATCCTGATTCTGTCGCCAAGGCTTATGGTGGGAAGAAGTTCAGCTTCGGCCGGAACTATATCGTACCCAAGCCTTTTGACCCAAGGGTAATTGAGTATGAGGCTGTTGCTGTTGCAAAGGCCGCATGCGAAGAGGGTCTTGCTGCGAAACCCATCACTGACTGGGAGGCCTATAGGGTTTCCTTGGTCAAGAGAATGGCTAAGTACTGGGACTGAGGGTTTATAAGAGATTAGGTGTTTGGCCGTCTGGAAACAGGCGGCCAAATTTGTCCTAATGCAATGAGGATTGCTAATCTGAAATTGCAAACATGTCTGGACACGGGCGCAATTGTTTGATTCTGCCGAAAATAGAGAGGTATTCCTGGATAAGCAAACCCATCGCCCCGTTTGGAAAGTAGGGGCTGTAAGGTACATAATGATTGAGTGTTTAGTGGTAAGAAGAGGCCCTTTCGGACCTCTTCTCTCAGTTGTATCTTTCTAGACCATATTCAAGTCAATCAATCTTCAGCAGCTCTTTCAGCTGGTCCTTCGCCTGTTCCAGAATCCCATTGTACTGCTCATCCAGCTGGGCGAGGTTCTTGTCCAACAGCTTCATGAACTCAGGATCCTGCTCGGGTCTCAGTACGAAGTTGGGACCATACTGCTGGCGCAGCTGAGCCTGCTTCTGTTCCAGGTGAGGGCCGAACTGCTGCTTCATCCGTTCGATGAGATCCTCCTGGTTGGTGAGGTACTGGGTAAAGAACTCCTCAATCTGTGACAGCAAGCTTGTGATCTGCTCATCACCTTCTGCTATGATCGTTCCCAAGGCAATATACTGAGGAAAGGAATCCTTGAAGAGGGGAGTCCTGGGAAGCGAGAGGTTCGATAGCAGCGTCAGGGCCATACCCTCTCTGATGATCTGCTTATCCCCTTCTGGATAGGCATCGTACTTCTTTTGGGTATCCTCTTGGGATACATCGATATCCATCAGGAAATTGGCGGCAAGTTGCCGGCCTTCCTTGATCTTCAGATCACGCTGAATCTTTACAGGATCGACCTCCAAAGACGCCGTTTTCTCCAAAGCTAGTTCCCATGCTGATTTTATTATGGCCATTGTGTACTCCTTCCAACTTTTATTAAGATAGCCAACTTCTCTCTCTTGGACAAGTCAGCCATTGGTGATACTCTCAATCCATGCTAACGGAACATACGATAATATATGCTTTTGACCTCTTTGGTACCTTCATCTTCGCCCTTACCGGTGCTGTCAAGGGTGTTCGTGTCAAACTCGACATCCTGGGCGTCATTGTCTTTGCCTGCACCGTAGGGTGTGGTGGAGGCATGTTCAGGGATATGGTGATAGGAGCCACTCCAGTTGCCGCCCTGACAAACAGTTCGTATATTATACTATGCGTGGCAACAGGGCTTGCAGTATTTTTCCTGGCTCCCAAGTTTGTAGGCAGGTGGAGGGTAATCCTCTTCTCCGATGCCCTGGGACTGGGTGTCTTTACCGCCATTGGCGTTGCCAAAGGCGCCTTATACGGCATAGGGCCTGTGGGACAGCTGTTGTGCGGAGTATTCTCTGCAGTAGGAGGCGGGATGGTCAGGGACATCATGAGCCGCTCTGTACCGACAGTCCTCACCAGCGATTTCTATGCCACAGCTTCCCTGTTGGGAGGTATCACCTACCTCCTGCTGGAGATGACAGCCTTGAGCCTGCTACCCAAGTTTTTGATCACCACGGTGGTGGTCTTCATCATTCGCCTGGTAGCCATCAAGTACAACTTCCATCTGCCAGTAGCGAAGACAGCATTGCCGGTGGAAGACCATCTGAGCATGCACCGATAAGGAATTATCATGAATTCACAGCCCGTATATTATGAACAGCCCTACCTCAAGAGTCTCGAAGCCACTGTCATCGCCATCACTGATGAAGGAGTCCTGTTGGACAGGACCATCTGCTATCCCGAAGGGGGAGGTCAGAGTGGTGACAAAGGATTCATCGGAGGGTGTACGCTTCTTGATACCGTTCATGGTAACGGTGAAGAGATACTGCATAAGGTGGAGAGTCCTACCTTTGCAGTAGGGGACACTGTCCTGATCGAACTGGACTGGGCTCATCGCTACCACTATATGCAGATGCACACTGCCCAGCATGTGGCCAGTGGCATCATGCACTCCCGATTCTCCATAGGGACGGTGAGTGTCCACCAGGGGGAGAAAATCCTCACCATAGAGACCGACCAGGATGAAATACCCACTCTGACCTGTATTGCCATCGAAGACCTGGTGAACCAGAGTATCCGGGAGGCACATCCCCTCCGCTATGAGGTCGAATCCCAGAAGGACGCCCAGAAACTACCCTTGAGGCGTTCCATAAAAGTTGCTTCTGATACTATCCGCCTGGTCATAGTCGAAGATGTGGATGTTGCTGCCTGTGGTGGGCTCCATCTTGCCAACACTAGCGAAGTAGGGATCATCCAGTATGAAGGCCAGGAGAAGCTCCGTGGTCATATCCGCCTCATATTCACTGTCGGGGACGAGGCATTGGTGAGGATTAGGGAGAATCGTGCGTTGGTCGACCAGCTCTGCACCCTTCATTCAGCCCAGAGGGAGACCCTCCTTGAGGTTGAGACCTCATTCATGGAGCAGGTATCCCGCGACAGGTACCTGCTGGGGAAGAAGGCAGAGAGGATAGCATCACTGGTGTTGGAAAGCCTTGTTGCGCAAGCTACCTTGGTCAAGGATGTTCCCTTGGTGCTGTGGGAGGTTGAGGAGGACATCGACATGAAGCAGGTCGCTTCAGCCTTTTCCCATGTGCAAGAGCTCGCCCTCTGTGCGGCAAAAGTGGAAAACGGCAAGCTGCTCTGGCTGGTAGGCCTTGCAGGCAAAGCCTCCACCCTGTTGGATTTCAACGCTTCTCGCAAGCGTCTGCTCGATCCTATCTCTGGAAAGGGAGGGGGAAAAGGTTCCCTCTTCCAGGGTGTCGGTACCGGTGTACCGGAAACATTCTTCTCTGCGTTTAAAAAGGTACTGCATGAAACTACTTGACCGAATTAAAGCCCTCTTTGCTAAAGAGAGCTACATGCTTGAGGATGGGACCCTTGATATGAAGCGCCTCTTGCGCAGGACCCTCGCCTTTACCGTGTCACTGCTAGCCATGTACCTGCTGGTGATGAAGCTGTTGTCTCTGACGACCTTCGGAAAGTCTGAGGTGCTGAAGCAGTTTGTCCTGAATTTTGGGGTGCAGGGTGTCGCCTTGTATGTCTATTTTGTGGAAATGCTGATGTTTCCCCTTTCCGTTGACTTTATCTGGGCATTCGTTATGTCCTGGCACCCTCTACAGGCAATCCTTGTCATGGGAACCAGCTCTGTAGCCGGAGCGCTCAGTGCCTATATGATAGGGCGTCTGGTAGGGCTCATTCCTCCCATCAAGCGGTGGGTCATGAAGACATCGGGAACCCATGCTGAAGAACTCATAACCAAGTATGGTGTGTGGGCTATTGTCATCAGCGGCCTCACACCGCTACCGTATTCAACGATCTGCACAGTGGCAGGTGTCATCAGGCTCAAGCCACACCTGTTCTTTCTGGGCACCCTGATACGGTATGTCAGGATGGCAATCTACTACTTCATCTTTGCTGGCCTCATCTATATCAGCTAAGGGCAGCTTGTACCTCTTCAATGATCATCCTGGTCCTTAGAGGTGCATCACCCACATACTCCTCTGCATTGAGGGAGGTGAGCACCTCGTCTTCGCCCATGAAGGAGAGGATCGTCTTATCGCTACTGAGCATAAAGGCGAGGGTATTGGCATCCCCTTCCTGCACTTCTGCCCAAGCCTTGAGGCTGTAGTGGCGGATAAGCTCATGCATCTTTTGACGGTTGGCACCACGTCGGCCCAACTCCATGAGCAGGCGCTCACTTGCGGCAAAGATGCCGTAGGTGGCAAGGTTTCTCCTGACCCCACTTTCGTGTATCTGCATCCCCTTCACCACCTTGGTGGTGGTGCTCAGGATCTCATCAGTAGCAAGAAAACACTCTGGCAGGGTGACGCGTCTGTTTGCACTGTCATCGAGGGTTCTTTCGAGCATGGTGGAAGCGGCATTCTGCCAGAGCACCTCGCTCTGGCTTGCTACGAAGCGGCAGAGGCTGTCGACCTTCTCGCAGTTGATGGGATTGCGCTTGAAGGGCATTGCAGAGGAACCCACCTGTTTTGCACCAAAGGGCTCGCTCCACTCCCCAATGGGAGGGCTTTGCAGAAGCCTGAAGTCCAGGGCGAACTTATACAGGGTACAGCAGAGCCCTGAGAGGGCTGTGACGACCCTCCAGTCCTGTTTACGGGGATAGACTTGGGTAGCGGCGGTAAAGCTTTTGAGGCCTATGCTGTCCATCACCTCAGTCTCCAGTTCAGAGGCACTCATCCCCCGGCCCTTGAGTAGCTCAGTATAGCTGGCGCTGGTTCCCACAGCCCCCTTGATACCTTTTCCCCTGATATTTTCAGAGACATGCTCAAGTGCCAGCAGGTCCTCTACGAGATCCTGGGCACTCTGGGCGAAGCGGTAGCCAATGGTGGTGGGTTCAGCTGGCTGGATATGGGTGAAGGCCATGCAAGGCACATCCGCATACGCTTCCATCTTTTCGATAAAGGCAGAGAGCAAGGTCTTTGTCTGCTCAATGATGAGATCCGTAGCGCCCCTGAGGCGCAGGGCATCCATGTTGTCCAGGACATCCATGCTGGTTGCCCCGAGGTGGATGATGCTCCCCCCGTTGGGACACTGCTCGGCATAGGTTTTGATCTCGGCCATCAGGTCGTGATGGATGACAGCCTCAATCTCTGAGGCTCGCTCGATGTCGATGTCGTCCTTGTGTGCTATGAGTTCGGCTAGCTGCAGATCTGTAACCAGGCCTGCTTTCTTCTGTGCAGTTGCCAGGGCGATCCAGATCTTCCGCAGGATGCGGCGCTTTTCCACTTCGCTGAAAAGAGCTTTCATGGCAGGGCTGCCATAGCGCCAGGTAAAGGGGGAAATGTAGGTTTCATGGGTATAGCTGCTCATAGATGCCTCGCTTTACCCATGAATGTACCCTGCATTGTATTCTAGGTCAATAAGCCCTAATTAACGTACCTGATGCTCTCCCAAGCCTTGTTATACATATCAAGATAGGTTCCAAGGTCATCCTTCAGCTCGTAGTTCTTCAGCATGTCCACCGTATAGAACGGCTTGGTGGTGGTGAACTGTTCCGCTGCAGTGTTCACTGAAGCGGGGAAGTGGAACCGGTCCAGCAGCTTGGCATAGTTCTCAGGCTGGTGGATGAAATTGATGAAGAGTAGGGCCAGGTCATAGTTACGTGCACCCTTGGGGATGCACATCGAGTCGAAGTACATCGGCCCTCCATCGGCGGGAAGGAAGAAGTCGACACTGTCCCACTTCTCCTCAGGGAGCTCTTCGAAGATAGCCTCTGCATACCCGTGTGCTACCCAGTACTCACCTGAGGCAAAACCCTTGGCAAACCCTTCGGCATCGAACTTGACGAGGTTGGGCTTCCACTTGGTGTTGACGAGGACCCTTGCCTCTTCAAGCTCCTTGCTACTTGTGGTATTCACCGAATATCCCAGGTAGGCCAGGGCATCGCCAAGTACCTCGCGCATGTCATCCATCATGACCATGCGGTCGGCAAACTTGGTGTTGGCGAAGATATTCCAGGTCTTCTCATACTCCTTGACCATCTTGGTGTTTACGGCAATACCGGATGCACCCAGGTAGTAGGGAACCGAGTACTCCATCTTGGGGTCATAGTAGGCCCTCTCAAGGGCAAAGTCACTGATGTACTGCAAGTTGGGAATCTTGGAAGTGTCGATCTTCTCCAGCATTCCTTCATGCATCATGATGGAGACATAGTCCCCTGAAGGGAAGATGATGTCGTAGCCTGCGTTTCCGCTGGCCTTGAGCTTTGCGAACATCTCCTCGTTGGAGGCGAAGTAGTCGAGAACCACATCAACGCCGTACTCCTTCTCGAATGCTTCGATGACGGAGTCAGGGGTATAGTAGGACCAGTTGTAGACATAGAGCTTCTTGCTTTTGGTGGTGTTCTTCTCGTTGGTTTCAGCTTTGCTGCAACCGGAGAAAAGGAAGACGGTCAGGACGAAAAGCACTAGTACGATTGAAAGGAGTTTGTTGGTAGGTCTGCTCATAGCAAAACCTCCTCATACCATGGATTCTGCCCGTCCAGGACAACATACGCCATACCCTGGATCGGTGGTTAGGAAAGAGGCCTTGAAGACAAGGCACGGCACAACTGTGTTTAGGCTGGGATAGAAAGGAGAAGGGTGTATGTGCTGAGTTGCTTGAACATGAATCATCTCCGTCTATGTTTAAAATGTAGCCCCATAATTGGGTATTTCGTCTTATGAGTCAATAACATGAAAGACAAAAAAGAGTAAAAAAGAGACTATTTTTCCAGATAGTTGCAACCCTTTTTATTGTATAGAGTTGATTAGACACCAACAGAGGCTTCTCTCATCCATTGTGCGCTTAGGCGGAGGGTAAGGGGCGTGTTGCTTGAAAGCTTGTCCAGGTCATCGTCGGTAAGGCCCTTGCCTCTGGTGGCATTGGCCTTGTAGAGGATGATGAATATGCAGAAGTTCATGTAAAGGTTGGTAGGATCGTCTGCCTCTGCATATTCCTTCCTTCTCGCTTCTTGGAATATCCTTGGGTCCAGATCCAGACTCGTTGCGATATCCTCCATATCCATCTGCAGTGCTGTGAGGATATCCCCATCCGTAAGAAAGGAGCAGAGGTACGCATAGTTTTCCAGGAGGATGGGCTTGAACAGATCCAATTGCAACTGGGGAAGACCCGATCCCATGTAGATGTTCAAGATGGAATCTCTTGTAGAGCATGTCTGTGATATCTCAGTAGCCCTATTCGACAGCAACTTGCTGAAGGTGGCAATGGTCTTTTCCTTATTCATAGGTACCCTCTCTTCAACAAGATAGTATCTGGAATGGCCAAAGGCAATGCAAAACCAGGAAAGGGAAGGTGAAAGTGGTAGGTATGGGCACTCATTATCTCTCACTGATGATTGATTGCTCTTCCTATTGCGTATATCCTACAGTCTATGTCTGAACATCCTGAACGAAATCACAGAATAGCACGTATGCAGATCATCACAGCGATGGTTGCCTTTGGCACCATCGGGGTGTTTGTGCGTTACATACCCTTGGCATCAGAAGAGATAGCATTATGGCGAGGCTTCATTGCCTTCCTCGTCCTTTCCCTCTTCATGCTTGCAAGCGGAAGATTGTCAGGGCTTTCACAATACAGGGCCAAGCTGGGCAAGCTTTTCTTTGCAGGGGCGGCGATGGGGTTCAATTGGATCCTGCTGTTTGAAGCCTACAGATTCACCAGTGTGGCGCTGTCGACACTGAGCTACTACTTTGCCCCGACCATTATGGTCATCGGCAGCTTCCTGGTCTTTCGGGAACAGCTTACGCGCAAGCAGATTATCTGTTTTCTAATCTCCACTGCAGGGCTTGTCCTTATCATAGGTGTATCAGGTGGAGGTTCGAATGATATGATTGGCATCCTCTTTGGCCTTGGGGCCGCTATACTCTATGCCCTGGTGATCTTGACCAACAAGGCAACAGGGGCGATAGATGGCCTGACTAGGACATGGATCCAGTTTGCTGCTGCTAGTATCGTACTGTTGCCGTATACCTATCTGGTCGGAGGCTTCCATATCCTTGAACTGGAAGGCCCAGGCTTTGTGAGTCTTCTTATCCTGGGAGTGGTCCATACCGGGGTGATGTATTATCTCTACTTCTCAGCCCTTGCCCACCTGAAGGGCCAGCAGGTTGCCATCCTGAGCTATGTGGACCCGATAGTCGCCGTAGTGCTCTCTGTGGCGCTTCTTCGCGAGACTATCACCCCTCTTCAGCTTGCAGGGGGCTTGATGATCCTAGGGGCGACTTTGATCAATGAGCTGAAGAGAAAGACCCTAGCAACAAAAGGTGCAGCATGACTTCTGAATTCTTCGGAGGTCATGGAGATACTATCAGATTCATTCAACACCAAAAAGCAAAGGAAGAGAAACCATTCTGAAGGTAGCAGATTACTCTACGGAGTAATCGTTAGGCTGTTTGAGCTGATATCGCGTGATGCTAAGTCTACCTACATTCTCAGTAAATACATAAGGTCTTGATGCACTATGAAACACCAACAATCTTGAATATCCCTATGGGTAAATGGCTCAAAGCCCAGATCCCTCTCGAAACATCTCTGGATGTCCCTGCCAAGGAAACAGCCAAAGCAATAGCGGAAGCCGAATCCCTTGCTCGGAATCAGGAAGAGGAGAGTTATCATGATGGGGGCTTACTGTTTGATGAACTCCTACAGGAATAATCAGAGAAGATTCCCTTCTCTACTAGTGTTGACCATGATTCCCTCTGACCTGTTTTGACCTCCAGTCACCCTCTAGCGTAGTTTGAACCAAATCCCCTTCGCCCCGTGTTGAATAAATCCTTGCAATATCCGATACTATATACCTGTACACTATGAATATACAAACCTACACCCAGGAGGTGGTAAACCTCCATACACATAGCTACTATTGTGGCCATGGATTTGGCGAAGTAGCCGAATATGCCCAAGAGGGCCTGAAGCAGGGCCTTAAGCTGCTCGGTATGAGCGAACACTGCCCCGTACCAGACAACCGTTGGGAAAAAAGCCGCATGTCCTTCTCCATGCTGGACTCCTACATCGCCGATTGCCTAGCTACCAAAAAGGAGTATGCAGGAAGGCTGGAGGTATTGCGTGGTTATGAATGTGACTATCTTCCCCAGTACCAGGGTTTTTTTGAGGATCTGCAGGAGACGAGTGATTACCTCCTCTTTGGAGTGCATGACCTTTCCCTGGATATCAATGATGAGTACTCCATATTCTGGAACCCCATAACCAAGGAAGACCTCTTTACCTACACCAGGCTCTATCTGCAGGGACTCGAAAGCGGCCTCTTCCTGTTTGGTGCCCACCCTGATGTATTCTGTCACTCCTACCGCAGTTGGGATGAGGAGACCATTGCCTGCTCGAGGGCCATCATAGAGTGTGCCATCGACAATGATGTTGCCTTGGAGATCAACGGCAATGGAATGCGCAAGCGAGCTATCAAGACATCCTACGGAACACGATATGCCTATCCGCATCATGAGTTCTGGAAGCTTGTTGCACAGTACCCAGTCAAGGTGCTCTGCAATAGCGACGCCCATAAGCCATCTCATGTGAATGACAGCATGGATCCCTGCCTCGCCTTTGCAAAGGAGTGTGGCATTACCTACTGCTCCTTCCAGGTTGAACAAACAGGTTCTGATTCTCTCTCCAAGCTTTCCCTAGTTGATAGTGAGTCGACTGGTCTTGAGAAGAGAAACGTTGTTTCACGCTAGAATAACGCAGTTGTCCTCTCTTTCCGACTTGTCTTGCTAGAGGAGTATGAGCATATGAAGTATCCGAATATTCGATCAGTAGCCTTTGATTTTGGTGGGGTCCTGGCATATTTTATAGAAGAGGGGGCCATCAGGGAGATGGCTTCTGTTGCCCAAGTCGAATATGAAGCGTTCAACACCGGCATGTGGAAATACCGACAGGAACTTGATTCAGGTGCATACGACACGAACCGCTACTGGTCCTTGGTCCTTGATCACTGTAATTCTGCGCTTCCTCGACAAGCCTGTATTGGCACACTGCAGGAGATGGACCTGAAGGGTTTTTCAAGGATGAACCAAGGTATGCTCTGTTGGGCTAAGGAGTTGAAACAGCATGGCTTTGGTACCCTCATCATCTCCAACATGGCAGAGCCGACCTATCAGAGACTGGTGGCAAACCAGGAATGGATGCAGCATTTCGATGCTGCCATCATTTCTGGGATTATCGGCATCAACAAGCCAGATAGGAGGATCTTCAAGCATGCTCTTGATTCTCAGCACCTGGATGCCTCTGAAGTCCTCTTCCTTGATGACCTCTTGCACAATGTAGAGGGCGCTCAGGCAGCAGGACTTCACGCGTTGCTCTTCTCTGATACCCACACTCTCGCTAAAGATCTGGCGGTATACTATCCAAACCTTCCGGTGGATGGTTTGGATAGCCCTCTTCCCTGAAAGAAGCGAGGCCAAGGCAAGCCATGGCCTCGCTTCTCCTGGTATATCAGGCATTGCCTTCAGCACATGGGCTCCCTTCTTGCTTATCCAATGTACACCTTGCTTTTTCCACACCCTGAGTGCTACTTCACTAGGGTGTGCTTTTTGATACATTGGAAGCAGGTGAGGCACACCAGAAGAGAGACACAAGCAGAGAGGCTCTCCCTGTGATGGAAAAGCCTCTCGTCATGTTTGGTCAATGTGCCAGTATGTTCAGCTTATCAGCTTTACCTTTCGGTATGCTTGTTTTACCTTCTATTCCTAGGAGTCTCACAAACAGGAGGAGCTGAGCTTCTGGCCACTTCTTATTCGTCACCACACTCATCAGCGTGCTGATGCTCGTGGCATACGCTACCGGTGCTCTTCAGTTCCCCCCTGAGATAGGCAGTTACCATATCCTTGGATGGTCCCTGGGCTCCTACGATGACCTCGATGTTGTGCTCGTTGAAGATTTCAACAGCTCCACCACCCATGCCACCGCTGATGATGACATTCACGCCCATATCATTGAGGAAGTTGGGCAGGAAGCCAGGCTTGTGCCCGGGGTTGGCTACTGAAGTCTCACTCTTGATGGTTCCCTTCTCAGTTTCAAAGATCTCAAAGGTCTGGCAATGCCCGAAGTGGCCAGATACACTCTTGTTGTCGCTCGCGACTGCAATTTTAAGCATAGGTTACTCCAAATTCTCTAGTTTTTTCGCTACGTTCTCCACATGGGGGACGTCATATTTCTCGATGAGGCCCGCATCGCAAGCCTCACTGATTTTAGGGTCAATAGGCATTTTAGCCAATACCTCGAGGTTGTGCTTCTCGGCAATGGCGTCGATGTGGCTCTCGCCGAACACCTGGTATCTCTTGTTGTTGTCAGGACAGAGGAAGTAGGAGAGGTTCTCCACCAACCCTATGATGGGGATGTTCATCAGCTCTGCCATGTTCACCGCCTTGGAGACTATCATGGAGACCAGCTCCTGGGGGGAGGTCACCATGACGATGCCATCGACAGGAAGTGACTGGAACACCGTCAGGGGAACGTCCCCTGTTCCCGGGGGCATATCGACAAACAGGTAGTCCAGATCTCCCCACACGACATCGGTGTAGAACATCTTCACTGTATTGGCGATGAGGGGGCCTCTCCAGACAACGGCCTGGGCCTCCTCTTCCAGCAACATGTTGATGGATATCACCTTGATGCCGCTCTCTGTGCTCTCTGGCATGATGGAGCCCTCTTCCCCTGTTGCCTTCCTGGTAAGGCCAAAGGCCTTGGGGATGGAAGGGCCGGTGATGTCAGCATCGAGGATGGCACACTTGTACCCCTTCTTCTGCATGGTCGTGGCAAGCATGGAGGTTACCAGTGACTTGCCGACCCCACCCTTGCCGCTTACCACCGCTATGATGTGCCCGATGTTGCTCATCGTATGCGGCTGTGAGCGAAAGTCATACTCTTGCTGTTCGTTGTTCATTGTAAGGCCTCCAGGCTTAAGGTGCTCCCCCCAGCGAGATACTCCACCTTCTCCCCCATATAGGTGTGCAAAACCCGGAAGTTCTCCTCCCCGGTACAGTGGCAGGTGTAGTAGGTTGCCCCGCTTGCAAGCAAGGCTTCGGCTATCTGGTGCAAGGTCTCCTTGCTTTCTGGCTTGCCTGTCCTGTGGTTGTACAGGTGGAAGCCTCCGATGACATGGGTAGGGAAGTGCCCGAAGAGAAGTTTGTAATGATCGACGATGTTGACGATTCCCCTATGGGAGCATCCGCTCACCAACAGGTTCACTCCATCTTCCTCTATGGCAAGGTTCTGCTCGTGGGCAAAATCATCCTGGATGTAGCCATCCCCGGTTTTCTCGAGCAGGCTCTTGTTCCCAGTGGGGAAGAAGCGCTCCCCCTTGACATTGGAGAAGAGTGAAATCCCCTCCCCAAGGGGTGTCTGTGTTCCGGTGAAGATGACACGGTTGTTGGTGATGAGGCTTTCATCGATGCCGATGAAGCCATACTCACCACTCTCCCGTTCGGAGTAGAAGGGGCCAAAGGCCGCCTTTCTCAGATAGAGGGGGGCTACTCTGTTCAGCTTCATAAATGTGTCGATGCCCCTGCTATGGTCATAGTGGCCATGGGAGAGGACTGCCAGGTCGACCTTTGCAAGGTCGACCTGGAGCTTCTCTGCATTCCTTGCGAACATGGGCGATCCTCCGGTATCGAAGAGGATCGTCTTCTCCTTAGCCTCTATGAACAGGGAGAGCCCGTGTTCTGCCTGAATCCCTTCCTTGCATGAGGTGTTCTCCACGAGGGCTGTAATTTTCATCGTCGTATTGTCTCCTTGAGCATCTGTACGGTCTTTGCATAGAGCTCCCGCACTGCAGTTCCGCTTATGCAGGAGTAGTCAATGACGGTCTTGCCCTCATTGACAGCCTTGACTGCCATCGGGTCGAAGGGAATCTTTCCTGCAAAGTAGATGCCCTCCTTCCAGCAAAAGGTTTCGATCTTGGCAGAGAGCTCATCGTTGGTGTCACTCTTGTTGACACAGAGTGCGACAGCCACCCCCAGCTTGGCAGCTGTCAGGATGATTCTCTTCATGTCGCTGATCCCAGATATGGAGGGTTCGGCGACTATGAGGGCCAGGTCAGCTCCGGTAAGGGAGGCTATGACGGGGCACCCGATCCCAGGTGATCCATCGATGATGGCAAACTCCGTCTCTAGGGCCACCTCCTTGAGTTGGTTCTTCACCTGGGTGACGAGTAGCCCTGAGGTGCCGCTCCCCATGCTGAGGGTCGCGGTGGAGAAGTGGGAACTGTCATTGCTATAGAGCTTCAGCTCCCCTGCCTTGGTCTGTACCATGGTGATGGCCTTCTCCGGGCAGAGGTATGCACATAGCGTGCACCCTTCACAGGAGATGGGGTCGACGATGTGTTGGCCGTCTTGTATCTCAATTGCCTTGAATCGGCACGCATCAAGACAGATGCCGCAGTTGGTACAGCGATCGGGATCTATGACTGCCTTATCAAGGCCATAGTAGTCGCTGATCGTTTCCTTGGGGAAGGGATCGAGGACAAGGTGGAGGTTAGGGGCATCGACATCACAGTCAGCGAACGCCTTGGCATCGGCGAGCTTGATGAAGGCACTGGCGATGGTGGTCTTTCCTGTCCCACCCTTGCCGCTGAGGATTAAGAGTTGTTTCATGATCGCACCTCCTGCAATGCTTTCTCCAGGATTGAGGAGAATATCTGGTGGTAGTGCTTGTCCTCACGCGCCGCTATCTTGCCTACAGAGTTGAGGCTTCCCAGTTTTTTGTCGAAGGGGATTCTTCCTATGATGGGTATGTTGTGTGCAATGCAGAACTCCTCGGAGGGATTCTTGCCTTCCAGGGTCTTGTTCAGGACCACAGCATAGCGCTTGCCCAGCAGGCTTACCAACTCGTGGACCATCGCAAGGTTATGGGAGCCAAAGGTGGTCGGTTCTGCTATCAGGATACAGAGGTCAGCCAGGCGGACACTTTCGGTGACCAGACAGCTGCTTCCAGGAGGAGCATCTATGATGGTAAGTTCTTCACGCTTGTGCTTGAGCAGTTCTGCTATGATGGGCACTCCTGAGCTCTCTCCGATATGCATGGAACCTGATATGCAGCGCACAGTCCCCGATCGCCCGATGCTCATCTCACCCACGGCCCTGTCCTGTTCGCTCAGGGCCCTCTGTGGGCAGACATAGAGGCATCCTCCACAGCTATGGCAGATCTCATCGAAGATCATCAGGCGGTTGCCGATAAGGGCCAATGCATTGAAGGCACAGAAATCCACACACTTGTGGCATCCGTCGCACAAGGCGTCATCAACGACAGGCTTCTTGACGGTAACCAGCTTCTCAACCTCCTTGGTAGGGTTGAAGAAGAGGTGCCCGTTGGGCTCCTCGACATCACAGTCGATGTAGGTTGCCGCCTTGGCAACGGAGGCGAGGTTCACCGATAGCAGTGTCTTGCCAGTGCCTCCCTTGCCGCTGAGAATGGCGAAGGTCGGCTCACCCATGGTGGTAGCCTGCATGAATCTCCTTGAGACTCTCCAGCTTGTTCTGCTTGTAGGCGGCAATATTATCGGCGACACTCAGGTTCAGGGCCTTGTAAAGCTCGACGTTGGCCGGCTTGAGCACCTTTGCTGCATTCTCGCCGCAGCGAATGGTTATCAGGATGTTCGCCTTGCTATCAACAAGAAGCTGTGCTGCCTTGATGCCGGCGCCTCCTGGGCTGTCAGCGGCACTGTTCACGATGAATGTGCTCTGTTCGGTCTCTGTATCGTAGAGACAGTAAAAAGGCGCGCGTCCGAAGGAGACGCATACGGCAGAATCAAGACTTTCCTTGTCCGATGGGATGGCTATGATCATTAAATTCCTCCAAATAGTAGGTCTTACAAGTGATATATGCATGTACTGTACGGATACATGCTAGGTTTTTTGTGCATTCAGTGCCTGTTCTGGCCTCGGCGGTGCCTGCATCCTCGTTCATTGGGGCAGGTGGGGTTGTCCTGGTCACACAGCAGGTACTCACCTCCTTCTATAAGTAGCACCTTGCCGTTTACCAGGGCGTCGGCAATCTTTTTCCTTGCCACTTCATATATTCCCTGGACGGTGGTCCTTGCGACGTTCATCTGCTTGGAACACATCTCCTGGTTGAATCCCTCCATGTCTATGAGGCGGATCGCCTCATACTCATCGACGGTCATGGTGATGGATTCTCTCTGGCCGGCCCCTACTCCGAGAGGACCAAACCTGTTGTGGTCCGGAAGGCCGCAGACATTTCTCCATTTTCTAGGTCTTGGCACAGTGACTCCTTAGGAAGACTTGCAGGGATGAGTCCGATACGAGGATTGGAATAGACCCTGCATAGTCTGTTATAGACATATGTCAATTACTCTCTCTATGATAAAAGTATTACCGGCATATGTCAATAACTTCGGAAAAAGTTTCTTTTCCCGGGTATCATTTGCATCTCCGTGCATGCAGGACAGAAGCTTTGACCGTACTGAAACCCCTAGGCACAGCTGAATGCTGGTAGTGAGTTTGGACCCATCCACATGGTACCCCTTGTTACTGCTCTGGTGTCTACCGTATTCCTGATTGACTCTTCTTAGAGTTTAGGATATAGTTAAGTCTATGAATAGTAAGTAATTATGGTCTATTGTAGAAAGAGGCCACAAGTAGATAGCTGCACCTCTCTCCCCTAGGGTGCTCCCAAAAGGATCTGGGAATGACGAACTACTGCTGTCAGTGGCTAGGAGTATTCGTTGGACAAGGGTAATCCCTGTAGGTCACTGCCAAGGTGAACACTGACCTGCCTGGAATAGGGGGAATGAAGGAGATTTCATGATACTGCAAGGAACATATGGCTCAGCCAGAGTCTTTACACAAGATTTGGAGGATGGGGCAAGGAAACAGATACAGACGTTGTTGGATCAGGATTTCATAGAAGGTTCAACGGTCAGAATCATGCCGGATGTACATCAGGGCATGGGATGTGTGATCGGATTTACTGCGGATATGGGTGATACGGTAATTCCCAACATCGTTGGTGTCGATATAGGGTGTGGGATGCTTACCGTTGAACTTGGGAAAGTGGATATTGACCTACCAAAGCTGGATGCAATAATCAAGGAGAATATACCTTCAGGAAGGGGGACCCACCAAAGCAGGGTCGTCACCTTTGGGCGGTTGCAAGATGCCTCCATGTACAGGGACCTGGAGGATACCAAAAGGCTGGAGAGAAGCATAGGGACCCTTGGTGGTGGGAATCATTTCATTGAAGTAGGGCTCGATAGTAAGAACAACACCTATCTGGTAATACACTCGGGTAGCAGGAACCTGGGGACCCAAGTAGCGAGATTCTATCAAAACCTCGCCATAGATTTGTGCAGTGGCAAAGAGGGGTACTATACGAGAAGGGATGAACTACTGCGGACCAACAAGGAGCGAGGAGCATCAAAACGGATCAAAACTGCTCTGGAGCAGCTGGAGAGGGAATATGCGGGGTTGCAGCCAGCCTACCCCAGGGACCTATGCTACCTGACAGGAACCTATAGGGATGCATATCTGCACGACATGGGTATTTGCCAGGAATATGCCAGTTTGAACCGGAGCGTGATGGCGGACCTTATTCTCACAAACCTCCTAATGAGGAATCTCCATGAGTTTTCCCACTTCCACACCATCCACAACTACATCAACTTCAAGGATAATATTATCCGCAAGGGTGCTATTTCGGCATATGAGGGCGAGAGGCTGCTGATCCCCATCAATATGCGAGATGGTTCCATCCTTGCCACCGGTAAGGGCAACAGGGAGTGGAACTACTCCGCTCCCCATGGAGCGGGAAGGGTCTTGAGTCGAACTGAGGCCAAGAAACAGCTACAGCTTGCCTCTTTCAAGAAGAGCATGCAAGGCATCTATTCATCTTCTGTCCATAAAGGTACGTTAGATGAAAGTCCCTTGGCCTATAAGCCGATGGCAGAAATTCTGGATTCCATAGGCGAGACAGTGGATGTCATTGATATCATACGCCCGATCTACAACTATAAGGCATAGGCCTGGATAAGAGGCCAACCTCCACACTGGTCAGTGCTCCCCAACCAATCTTACGAAGCGTACCTTTGTGATGGGCTCCTTAGTGATTGCTCCCTTGGCATCTTTCTGTATGAGAAGGAGTTCCTGCTCAAAGTCAGGACCAACAGGTATGACCATTTTCCCGTTCGGGGCTAATTGTGCGATCAACGCTGGGGGTATTGTCCTTGGGGAGGCGGTAACCATTATGCGGTCATACGGTGCGCTCTCTTCCCAACCCAGACTTCCGTCTCCCAGCTTGAACTCGATATTCGTATAGCCGGCTTCAGAGAGTTTTTTTCTTGCCCCCAGATGCAGCTCCTCTATCCTTTCAATGGTGTATACCCTCCCTGCTGCCTTTGCCAGCAGAGCTGTCTGATATCCTGATCCCGTACCAATCTCCAGTACCCTGCCCTCGGAGGGGATGTCCAGCAGTATGGTCATTTCCAGCACTAGGCTTGGTTGGGATATCGTTTGGCCATGGCCTATCGGAAACGGTGTGTCCAGATTTGACAACTGCTTATACTCATCCATAAAATAGCTTCTGTCCAACTCATGGAACAGTTTGGTTATTGTTTCTCTTGTATGCATTTCACCTTATCCTCTACTGAGAGTATAGCATGTGGGACACAAAAGAGAAGCGGCCTGCTTGTGACAGACCGCTAAGACAACTTGGTTGTTCCTGTTGTTACATTATGATGATCTGATCCCTTTCAGGTCCGACCGACACATATTTGATGGGTGCTCCTACCAGTTCTGAGAGACGCTTGCAGTAGATCTGGGCGTTCTTGGGCAGGTCCTCCCACTTGCGTGCTTCGGTAGTGTCGCACATCCACCCGTCATACTCTTCGTAGATGGGCTGTGCAATCTCCTGCAGGGCAGTCTCCGGAAGATGGTTGATGATCTGCCCGTTTACCCTGTAGGCAACACAGATCTTCAGCTTCTCAAAGGTGTCCAGGACATCGAGCTTGGTAAGGGCTATGCTGGTAAAGCCGTTGATCCAGCAGGAGAAGTCGGCGGCGACCGCATCGAACCAGCCACAGCGGCGGGGACGTCCTGTGGTGGCACCATACTCCTTGCCGATATCCTGCAGTTTCTTTCCTGTCTCATCGAGGAGTTCGGTCATGAAGGGACCGCCACCTACACTGGTGGAGTATACCTTTGCGACTCCGATGACCTCGCTGATCCTGCTGGGGGCAATGCCCGCTCCGCTGGTAGCGCCCCCTGAGGTGGGGTTGCTGCTGGTGGTGTAGGGGTAGATGCCCCAGTCAAGGTCACGCATGATGCCTAGCTGGCCTTCAAGCAGGATTTTCTTCTTGTCTTCATAGGCTTGGCGAACCAAGGGAACGCTGTCGATGATCTTGTCACCGAACTGCTCCTTCCATTTGGTGCAGAGAGCGAGCATCTCTTCGACAGTCACTTCAGGCAGACCAAAGTAGGAGAGTTCACGATTCTTCTGGGGCAGAGCCATCTCCAGACGGTTTTTCAGGCGGTCAAAATCGAGTAGGTCAGCAGCGCGGATCCCCGAGCGTGTTGCCTTGTCGCTGTAACAGGGGCCTATGCCTCTCTTGGTGGTTCCTATCTGCATCTTCTGGCTTTTGGACTGTTCCTGGGCACCATCGAGCATGCAGTGATACGGCATGATGAGGTGGGCCCTGACATCCACAAAGAGGTTGTTCACTTCAACGCCCTTTGCAGCGATGGAGGCAAGCTCTGTTGCCATGGTGTCGAAATTGACTACAGTCCCAGCCCCAACAATATTGGTTGTTGCAGGATTGAAGATGCCGCTGGGGATGATGTGCAGGGCAAATTTGCCGTGCTCGTTGATGACGGTATGTCCGGCATTGTCTCCGCCTTGGAATCGGATTACGATATCGGAATTGACGGCCAGATAGTCAACTATGCGGCCTTTCCCTTCGTCTCCCCACTGTGCCCCTACGATTGATGTGATGTTGCTCATCAGGTGCGCTCCTTGGTTTTTTCTTCAAGCATGTTCTTTTCATTGGTGGTATGTTCTTCAATATCCTCAGCATCCCAGGGATACTTGATCCAGACATTGCCCAGGTCCAGACCGGAGAAGTAGCGTTTGATCTCGACCGGGAACTCGACATCCTTGTCCTTCTGCTTGTTGTGGAGGACCAATACTGCAATCTCCTCAGGCTTGAACTTCAGCAGCTCCCCTACGCAGTAGGCCAGTGTGGCGCGAGTGTCGTCTACCTCGTCGATAAGCAGTACCTTCTTGCCTACAAGCTGTGACTGTACCTCGTCGATCCATTGGATCTTGGTTGGGTGGTCCTTATGCTTGTTATCAAGGCCGTAGTAGGAGATTCCCACTGCATAGATGGGGCGATTGATAAAGGTCTTCATGATCCTGGCGGGTATGAACCCCCCACTTCCGATTGCGACGATGACATCGGGATCAAAGCCGGTGGCTATAAGCTGCTCGCTTAGGTTTTTCACCAACTTGTGAACCGAATTGTAACTTACGTAGAACTTCTTACTGTCCATCTCTGTGCGCTCCTTGGCGTTTAGGCTTGTGGATACATCTCTGCTATATAGGGGAGGGTCCTATACTGTTCGTTAAAGTCAAGCCCGTAGCCTACGACCCAGACATCGGGGATAGTGAAGCCCAGATAGTCGATGGTGATGGGAACGCAGTGTCGCTCTGGCTTGTCCAGAAGGACTGCGGTCTTCACCGAGGCGGGGTTACGGGTCTTGAAGCTGCGGATAAGGTAGTCGAGGGTGTTGCCGCTGTCCAGGATGTCCTCAATGATGAGCACATGCCTGTTGTTCATATTCTCCCGGGTATCCATAAGCAGGCGTACGTTGCCACTCTGGTCCCCCTGGTAGGAGGAGAGGGCGATGAAGTCCACCACGTGGTTGACCGAAAGCTTGCGGGCAAGGTCTGCAATGAAGATGAACGAGCCTTTGAGGACTCCAACCAGCAGGAGCGTTCCCTCTTTGTCAGCGTAATCCTTGCTGATTTTCCTTGCGAGTTCGTCGACTCTGCGGTCGATCGTATCTGCATCAATGAGAACACGTGAAAGATCCTCTGTCAAAGCAGGGATCGCGAGGGAATCATGCATTGGGCCTCCTCAACGAAACAGGTCTCCCTGTTTGTACCATGTCTGTATATGGTAAGGAATACTCGAAAAAGAGGGGAGTGTCAATGTTGGATAGGCTTTGGAGGAGGGTGGGACAAGGAGATTATTCTCTACCTCCCTTGACCGCTCTATGTGCAGAAGCTACACTGAAGGAGCCATAGGAGGCCAACTATGTATGTTGAAGTAGCAGCGGACATTCTAGAGATGAACCCCTTCACTGCAATAGGTAAGGATGGATTTCTCATCACTGCAGGAAACCCTGACAGTTTCAATACCATGACCGCTTCCTGGGGTTCCATGGGTGTATTGTGGGGAAGAAACATCGTGACGCTCTATGTGAAGGCAAGCCGGCATACACACACTTTCCTTGAGGAGTCGGAGGGTTTTACCTGCTCCTTTTTGGAATCTGAGATGCAGGATACGCTGCGATGGTGCGGCCAGCACAGCGGCAGGGATGGCGACAAGGTAGCTGCCACCGGCTTGATACCAGAATTTATTCCTACTGGTACGGGAGCAGAACGTGTAACCTTCAAGCAGGCTTCGTTGGTTCTCTCATGTACGAAAGCTGCTGTCATGCAGGTGGATGCGTCCCAATTGGTTCTTCCTGACCTTCAGAAGCGCTATAAGGACGGGGATTTCCATACCGTGTACATCGGCTTTATTGACAAGGTCCTTGCCAAACAATAGGCTACGTGCCAAGTATATACCAATAGCTTCGGGTCCCAAGGGGCTTGAAAGAGCGGGACTTTACATCCTGCCAAGGAGCAAACATGCTTTTTACACAGGAACAGGCGCGAACAGCACTGTCAATCATGGTCCGCTCGCGTTATTTCGAAGAACGAATCGATACCTTTTTCAAGCACAAGGAAATGCATGGTACCACCCACCTCTCCATAGGACAGGAGGCCACTCAGGCTGGTCTAGCCCTTGCCTTGGATCAGGGGGACTGGATCGTGCCGACCCACCGCTGTCATGGTCATACCATTGCACGGGGTACTGACGAGCAGAAAATGTTCAGCGAGATGTTCGGCTCTTCAGACGGTATCTGCAAGGGCCTTGGCGGTTCGATGCACATGACTGATGTCGAGCACTTCAATGCAGGCTCCTCTGCGGTGGTGGGTAGTGGTGTCAACCTTGCCACCGGCCTTGCCTTCGCCCTCAAGCAACAGGAAAGCCAAGCCATAAGCGTAGCCATCTTTGGTGATGGAGCCACCAGCCGAGGATCTGTGCATGAATGCATGAACCTCGCCTCGGTGTGGTCGTTGCCTGTACTCTTCTTCTGTGAGAACAACGGCTATGGCATGAGTGCCTCAAGCGACAGGATGGTCAGTACAGACGCCATTGCAAAGCGCTCCGAAGGGTATAACATCAAGTATGAAGTGGTCGATGGCAATGATGTCCAGGCTGTCTACAAGGCGGCCAAGAAGGCAGTGAACCTGATCAGGAGTACAGGCAGGCCCTATTTCCTTGAAGTGAAGACTTACCGTCTCTGTGGTCACTCAAAAAGTGACAGCTGTGTCTACAGGAGTCGTGAGGAGGAGTCCCTCTGGCTTCAGAAGGATCCCATCACCCTCTTTAGCAAGACTATGGTAGCGAGCACCCTCTTCACCGAAGAGGATGTCGCTTCCATCATCCTTGATGCCAGGACTAGGGTCGACGAGGCGGCAAAGGCTGCCTTGGCACTCCGCTCTTCAGTGATCACCCTCGAGCAGGCGATGGGCTATCTGTTTGCACCTGAGGATGAAACTGATGCACGCCTTCCCAATGGCATTACTACACGAAGGACCAGCTATAGGGAGGCTATCCGTGAAGCCCTCGATGAGGAGATGACGCGCGATGGTGCTGTACACCTCATCGGAGAGGATATCGGGGCGTATGGCGGATGCTTCAAGGTCACCGGTTCCCTCCATGAAAAACATCCTGGCCAACTGCACGAGACCCCTGTCAGTGAAGAGGCCTTCACCGGTCTTGCCGTAGGCTCTGCCATGCTTGGTTTGCGCCCTGTTGTTGAGATCATGTACGGGGACTTTTCCACTCTTGCCAGTGACCCCATCATCAATCATGCTGCCAAGGCTCGCTTCATGAGTGCCGGCCAGCTCTCCTGCCCGATGGTGCTGCGCTCCCCCATAGGAAGTGGTACAGGCCATGGTGCCCAGCATACCCAGAGCCTTGAGGCGATGTTTGGCAATGTGCCGGGCCTCATCATAGTCGCTCCATCATGCCCAGGGGATGCAAAGGCTCTGCTTAAGAGTGCAATCCGCAGTAACAACCCTGTCCTGTATTTTGAGAACAAGCACCTGTACAACAACCTCGGTCCCGTAGGGGACGAGCATTATCTGATGCCCCTGGGCAAGGCTGTGGTAAAGAAACGGGGCACGCATGTGACCATCGTCTCCTACAGCCATGCCGTGATGACCTGTCTCGATGCAGCCACTGTCCTCAGTTCCCAGGATGAGATAGAGGTTGAGGTCATCGACTTGGCTACTATCAAGCCGATGGACAAGCCTACCATCCTTCGTTCGGTACAGAAGACAGGACGTCTGCTTGTGGTGCATGACAGTCCTGAGGCCGGGGGGTATGGCTCTGAGGTCATTTCCCTGGTCACCTCCGATGAGGCGAGCTTCACCTCCCTGGTCGCACCTCCTGTGCGTCTGTGTGGCAAGGAGAGCCCGATTCCCTTCTCCCCTGAACTGGAAAAGCAGGTTGTCCCCACAAAAGAAGAGGTCGTTACCGCGGTTCGCCGCCTTTTCCGTCCTGTAGAGCCTTTTCATTTTTCCCTGTAGCCGCTAGAATGGTGGCACCATCGCCGCAATCATTGCGGCGTTGTTTACAGGAGTAAAAACAGCATGGATATCGATGTAAAGAACTTACATCCCCTGGAAGTCCGCCTTCTCCGACACGTTTCCCTCGGTCAAAATATCACAGGGAACCGTATCGTTGAAGAGCTTGATTACAAAGTAGGGCAGTGCAACCAGGCTTTCAGCTGGTTGAGTGCCAAGGGGTACCTGATCGAAACAAGCCGCACCAAAGGTGTGTTCTATGAACTCACGGACTTCGGAAAGGAACAACAGGCGAAGGGCACTCCTGCCCAGCGGATTTTTGGCCTTCTTGCCGATGGTCCCAAGTCCCTTCCTGAGATAGCACAGGAACTTGGGCTGGAGAGAAGCGAGATAGGTTCTGCCTTTGGACAACTTGCAAAATCTGATGTTGTCTGTATGAATGAAGAAAACAAGGCCACCCGAAAGAATGATTTCCTCCCCCTGGAGATAGAGGTAGCAGCCTCCTTGCTCGCCAAGGGACTCGATGGTGAGATAGCCGAATCATCCCTCTCTGATCAAGAGAAGCAGGCGATGCAGAAGATTTCCAAGAAGCGGGGTGCTGCAAACTCTCCCTTCAAGATGATAGAGCGCGAGGAGCTTGTCTTTCAACTGACTGCCGATGGCGATCTTGCCCGCAAGGCCATCTTTGAGAAGAACATCACCGGTGAGGAGCTTGGCTCAGTCACCGCTGAGATGCTCTCAAGCGGTAGCTGGAAAACCGGTACCTTCCGCCCCTACGGCCTGAATGCCCCGACATCACGTCTCATTCCCGGTCGCCACAACCCCTACGGAAACTATCTGCAGTGGGTCAAGGACAAGCTGTGCGCACTCGGCTTTGAGGAGTTCGACGGTCCCTTGGTGGAGAATGAGTTCTGGAATGGTGATGCCCTATTCATGCCCCAGTTCCATAGTGCACGCGACATCCATGATGTCTACTATGTGAAAGAGCCCCAGCATTGCAAGAAGATCGAGGAGCCTTGGCTCAGCCAGGTTGCCCAGACCCACGAAGATGGGTGGGAGACCGGAAGCCGTGGCTGGCGCTACAGCTTTGACCATGAGTTTACCCGTCGTCAGGTTCTCAGGAGCCAGGGCACGGTCCTCTCTGCCAAGCAGCTTCCCCATGCTAAGGTCCCTGGAAAGTATTTCGGCGTCGCCCGGTGTTTCCGCTATGACCAGGTCGATGCTACCCATGGGGCGGACTTCTATCAGACCGAGGGCATTGTCCTTGGCAATGATGTGAACCTGAAGACCCTTCTGGGCCTTCTCAAGATGTTTGCCGAAGAGATTGCCGGGGCCGAAGAGGTCAGGTACGTCCCTGGCTACTTCCCCTTCACCGAACCCTCCATCGAGGTGCATATCAAGCATCCGGTCCTTGGGTGGTTCGAGCTTGGAGGAAGCGGAATCTTCCGCCCTGAGGTGACCAAGGCACTGGGAATCGATGTGCCGGTACTTGCCTGGGGGCTGGGAATTGACCGTATGGCCCTGATGCACCTCGGCCTGAATGACCTACGCGAACTCTTTACCCCAAACATCGAGAGTGTTCGTACGAGGAGGGGGAACTAATGCCAAAGATTGAAACTTCAGAAAAGCTGTTCTACGGCTTGCTTGGAAGAACCCTTACCGATAGTCAGCTGGAGGAGATTCTCCCTGTTGCCAAGGCAGAGCTCGACGGGCATGAGGATGACCTGCTCAAGATTGAGCTCAACGATACCAACCGCCCTGACCTCTGGTCAGCTGCGGGAGTAGCACGCCTGCTTAAGGCCTATTGGGGTGTTGAGGCTCCCCTGTATGACTTCTGTTCGACCAAGGACGAGACCTTCGACCATGAAGGAAGGGAATTGCATGTCCATAGCTCAGTATCATCGGTGAGGCCCTATGGCATTGCCTTTGCTGCAAAGGGACATACCATCGACGAGCATGACCTTGAGGCCCTGATCCAGAGCCAGGAGAAGCTGTGCTCGAACTTCGGGCGCAAGCGCAAGACCATAGCGATGGGTATCTATCGCTCCTCCATGATCACCTATCCTGTGCACTACAAGGGTGTCGATCCTGATACGACCAGTTTCGTACCTTTGGGGATGAGTGAGAAGCTTACCCTCAGGGAGATCTGTACCCAGCATCCCAAGGGTAAGGAGTATGGCCCCATCGTAGCGGACAGTCCAGTATTCCCGTACATCACCGATGACAATGGTGAGACACTCTCTTTCCCCCCTGTCATCAACAGCGCTCGAATTGGTGCAGTTGAAGTGGGTGACAGTGAGCTCTTCCTCGAGCTTTCCGGAACTGACCTGCCTGATATGCTGCTTGCAGCATCCATCATGGCATGCGATATGAGCGACCTGGGCTTTGAGATCCTTCCGGTCAGGTGCATCTTCCCTGAGGAGACCCAGTTCGGCAAGGAGATTACCGTACCCTACTATTTCCAGGAGCCCACTTCCTGTTCCCTCGCACTGGTGCACAAGACCTTGGGTGAGAAGATGTCAGGCGAAGTGGCTGTTGCCTCCTTGAGGAAGATGGGCATCTATGCCATCTACTCTGATGAAAACATCTATGCAACTGTGCCTGAGTTCCGCAATGATTTCCTCCACCCGGCAGACCTGGTTGAGGATATCATGATCGGGTACGGCCTTGGTAACTTCGAGCCTGAGATGCCCCAGGACTTCACTGTCGGCCGTCTCTCTGCTGCAGAGGAGATGGGTCGCAAGGTCAAGGATATCATGGTGGGCCTGGGCTTCCA
>CAZTXW010000025.1:0-25498 GCA_964617345.1 uncultured Sphaerochaeta sp.
TAAGCCAAGCCTCTCATTTCAATGAGGCTGGCTACCCTATGACTGAACTGTTACGCCGTTTGATATAATTGGTGACCAGCTTTGAGCTGCTTGCAATAGTAATTTCACCAACAAACTGGTCTGCTTCCGGGCAGTAAGTGCAGAGGGAATAAGAATCCTTGTGGACGTCGATGCCGATTGTGCGTATACTGGTTTTGTTAAACATGATGTGACCTCTCTCTTTTGCATGCGGTAAATGCATACAGTAGTTTTAGTTATGACCACTATAATGCCAAATCCGCGATTTTGCAAATTCAGGGGTCACATTCATATTGTTTAGCATCACCATTCGGTTCTATCGTTGTGCAAGCAGTGAACAGAAGCACTACCAATACAACTGCCGCTGTAAAGGAGCTCATTCTTTTCATGTTTTTCCCTCATCATTCTTACAAATTATAGACTGATGAGGCAAAGCCACAACCTATGGGAAAAACTCCGTTGCCAGAGCTTAGCATTGTCCATGTGCAAGATATCTAGATCTCGGAAACAAGATGCCCTAGGTCTAAATGATTTTTTATCACATAGTACGGAAAAAAAGGAAAGCAAGGGTCTTGACATGTTTGGCTGTGGCAATCCTATACATTAAGGACAAACCTGGTACTGAACAGGCCATCCTCTGCTGAAAACGTGTAGGCACCATGGAATCGCTTGACAGTATAGACCATACTTCGGGTTCCGATACCACCACCCTCTTTGGAGGAGATCGGCATATCATTTTCAAAGCTAATGGGATCCTTGCACGTATTGGTGATGCCTATGGCCAGACGCTTGCCGTTATAATGGGACTCGACCTGTATGAACCTCTCTTGATCACTAGGGAGTTCCAGGCAGGCATGGTAGGCGTTTTCTATGGCATTGGCAAACAATGAAGAGAGTTCGACAGGCTCGATCTCCAGGCTTGAAGGGACATGGGCCACTATCGAAAGGGATATGGCTTCTTTTTGTACCCGCTCTGCCCAGAGGCAGAGGATGCTGTTTACCGCAGGATGTTGGCAGTACTCCTCTCTTGTCAGATTACCCATACCCATCCGATCCTTCAGATGGGCAAGGGCCGTTTCTGTATCCCCAGATTCCAGGAGCTCTATCAAGTTCTGTGTGGAATGACGCAAATCATGCCACCGCCTATTTGATTTTTCAGCAGCTTCCCTGTACAGGATATGCTGGTCAAGCTGTGCCTTGTTCTGCATAAAGAGAATGCGCCTTTGCTCCAATACCATATATTTCTCATGAAGCTGCTGGAACATGTAGAAGATCACCACATATACAGAGGCCATAAGGACTATAGTAGCTGTGGTGGCATACAGTACCTCCATAAAGCTCCCTCTTTGTCCATACCGTATGAAGGAATAGTAGAGTACCACAGACCCCATCATGGGCAGGATGCTGAACACCCCCCATCCCTTGGGTATTTCTTGCTGTGCAAGCAGATAATGCTTGCGGAAAACCGTATGGACAAACAAGAAAACCAGAGCAAACAGTACTATCCGTGCTAGATTGTACATCATGTATCCACTGCCATGAAATCGAGCAAACCACATAGCCGGAGTTGATATGAAAAAGTTGATGAAAATGGTAGTTAGGATGGTAAACACATCCCGTGCATCCCGATACTTTGACAAGTACAAAAATGTAGTGAAGGCTGGGACTACCATGATCAGGACATACCACTTTGCATAGACTCCTAGACCACCGACCATAAGCACGATACTACTGAGAAGTACCAGAACAACCAGTTCGATGACGATGATCAGAGCCAACTTATTTCTTGAAAAGCGTAAGCGTGCCAGGTCAAAGATCAATACCTGGGAGATGACGAGTGTGAGTAGGGGCACCAGGATAGCTGAATAGTCCATCAAAACACGCCTTTCAGGGAAAACTGGGTATACCTGTCAATGAGAGGCTTATACTGACGACGCTGCATATGAAGCTGCTTATTCCCATCAAGGGATATGCAGCGGGCTGTTATCTCTCTGATTTTAGCCAGGTTGAGGATGTATGTACTTCCATATTTATAGAACCTCTTATCGTGGGAGAGCCTGTCAAACAGTTCTATAGAGGTCATACGAATGCGCAGGACAATGCCATCGGACAAGTGAATATTTTGCATATGTTTATCCGTTTCCGCATACATGAAATCTGTAAACAACACCTTATGGATACCAAGGGATGATTTTAGGGTTATGGATGCTTGTTTCCGCTTTGCTAGCTGAGAAACGGCCTTATCCAAGGCAGCCTCAAACTGCTCTGAGGTATACGGCTTCAGGATATAGTGGATCGCGTTCAGGCTGAAAGCCTCTATCGCATGGGTAGTGGATGTAGTTAGAAACATAATTTCTGACACATCATGCTGATTTCGGAGAGCTTCTGCCAGTTCAACACCGGTGATGCCTGGCATATAGATATCCAAGACCATGATATCAAAGCTCCCATGAAGCTTAATGTGGGACAGTACACTACTCGCATCTTCAAACGTAGTGATCCTACTATCACAATCTGGATGTTTGGCAGCATAGGACATACAATTTCTTCGTGTCTTGGCAAGCTCTGCCCTGTCATCGTCACAAATTGCAATCTTTATCATCTTGTCCATCTCTTTAAGCAGATATAGTAAGTTCACAATGAGAATGGTCAGTATAAAGGCTCCATGGTATTTGATGCCATATCGCCTGAAGAGTTCTCACAATACTTTGGACAAATAGTAGCATGGTATGTATAGAGAACCTATAGGGGATTCTAAAAGAAGGTGAGGAAACAGGGAGAAAAGCCAGTTTTTATTGCTGTATGTGTATGTTTTCTTCAGATAAAAAGTCAGTTACTACTGTTCCACCCTACACTACAGCAGGAGAGCTTCCCTTCCTCACGAACGAAAGGGAAATGGCACCCTTGCCTGCATGCAAGGCTATCACCGGAGAAGCCTCTTCCACAAAAAGGGGTTTCAGGCCTGTCTTCTTCTCCACAATCCTTGCTACTGAATAGGCAAGCTCTGAGGTACCGATATAGGACATCCCATAGGATTGGATGCCCTCCTTCTTATACACCTTCATGAAATGCTTGACCAAGGCAGCTATGCTGCCGCTCCTGGAAAAGCGTACTCCAAGAATCTTGCCTCCGCCCTCCTTGGTAAGGCCGACCATGGGCTTGAAGTTCATCTTCAGGATCATGGATCCCAGTCTCTTGGGGACCCTTCCACCACGGACCATCATCTCCAGGGACTGCACAGACACCATGATGGTAGTACGCTCTGCAGTATCCCTGATCGAGCTCAGCAGTGCTTCTCCAAAGAGGCCCTCGGCGGCTTGCCTTGCAGCTTCCTGCACGACAAGGCCCTGGGCTGATGCATTGAGGCGTGTATCGAGTATGTCGATGGTTGTCCCGCTTTCCAGAAGAGGTTTCGCTGCCAGCTGGTAGGTCCGGAATGTCCCGCTCAACTTGGCGGCTACAGAGAGTACCACCACATGCTTGTAATGGTGGGAAAGAAATTCAAAATGACGTTGTATCTCCCCTACCGACGGCATGGAGGAGGAGACCTTCTGGTGTGAGGCATCGAGGATACCCAGCAACAAGGGCGATGATATCGTGATTCGGTCAAAGAACGAGGTCTCACCCACCTGCACGATCTGCGGGATCCTGTAGATGCGCAACGCATCAACAACATCCTGGGGAATATCAGCTGAGGAGTCAGTGACAATGACCGTGTCGGAAAGCCTTGCATGTGCAGCACTCTGCTGCATGTACATGTCATCGACCTTTTGCTCCTCGATCTGGCTGTACAGGGCAAGGCGCTCAAACATCAGAGCAGGGTCATCGGTATGCAGGTGGATACGCATCTGGTTCTCATGGCTTCCCATGACAAGCGAGTCCCCAAGACCGGCCAGAGCCTCCCTGATGCACTGTTTCTGGTCCTCAGGTACCCTCAGAAGGGCTTCAGTGCAGTACCGGAAATGGCTCGTATCATGGATGTGCTCCGACTCCAACAGAGGGACATCACCGGCAAGCAGTGTTTCAGTTTCAGAAAAGGTCCGTACAGGATTCAGGATATAGAGGTCCACTCCTTCCAGGATGGAGACGAAAGCCTTTGCCCCAGCATCGACGACACCCGAACGCCTGAGAAGCTCCATCTGGTTGGTTGTATCCTTCTCTGCCTGTCTTGCAGAGCAAAGGGCCCGGCGCAACAGCACAGGAACAGGGGTATTGGGGTTGTCAGAGCTGTTCAGTTGGTTTGCCCAACTCTTCATGACCGTCAGGATAGTCCCTTCCAAAGGCTTCTCCACCGCACTGTAGGCAGCGGCTACCGCAGCCTTGGCGGCGTCTGCAAGGGCTTTGACAGTCAGTTCCTCGAACTCACGGGCTATGAGGGAGAAACCTTGGAAAAACTGGGCTATGATCATGCCCGAGTTACCACGGGCCCCTATAAGTGCCGATCTGGCAAAGGTATTGGAAATATCGGCAACAGAGCCTGTTCCGTCAGTATTGGAAAGGATGGACTTGAGTGTATGGGTGATATTGGAACCTGTATCGCCATCGGCTACGGGAAACACGTTGATCGTGTTGATCTCCTGCATGTTTTGGCGCAGATGATAATAGCCGAAGGTCAACGATCCATAGAGATCTTTTCCCGTTATGTTCATACGTCCTCCTTGGTAGATGAAAAGCTGAATTTTGGTTCTGCATGGTGCATGAGCCTTTTCACATTTCCCTTGTGGGTCACAATGATGAGCAAGCTCAGTATACCAAGGAACATCAGCTTGGCATACTCAACAGGCAGGTCATGGAGAGAGACCCAAAAGAGATGATACGTGATGAGCAGCACATACGTTGTCATTGAGGCCAGCGATATGTATCGGGTGATGACTGCCACCAAGAAAAAAACACAGAGACCGAATAGGATGGCAGAGGGAAAAAGGACAGCGATGACACCAGCTCCTGTTGCAACTCCCTTGCCTCCCCTGTGTGAAGGAAGGTAGGGGGTGTAGATGTGCCCTAGGATGGTCAGCATACCCACAACCAATAGTGCATTGCTAGGGAGGGAAAAGATAACCAGGCCCACCAGTGATGGAACCACCCCCTTGAGGATGTCCAGCACCCCGACCAGAAGGCCCAGTCTGGCGCCTAGGGACCTGCTCAAGTTGGTTGCCCCGAGGTTACCACTACCCGTTTTCCGCAAGTCGATATGCGCCCTCGATGCTATAAGGTGGGACGTGGGTATGCCTCCCAGGGCAAAACCAACCAGGGCGAGTACTGCGGTGAGGGCGATGATGCTCATTATTTCCTCTTCTTCCAGGGGATGAAGATGGAGGTCTGCCTGACATACTCCTTAAAATAGTCCTCCTTGCCATATTTCTCCTTCCAGGATTTCTCAAGCAGGTTCACCCCACTGACAAAGAGCAACAGGACGGTTATGAAAGCAGGACCGAAAGCCACCAGGTAGGTAGCTCCGCTCAGATACGGCAGGACAACTATCAGCGTACCCCACCATACCAGGATCTCCCCAAAATAGTTGGGGTGACGGCTGGTGGCCCAAAGGCCTGTGGTTATCAGCTTTGTAGGGTTCTTCTTCTTGAAGGTGGTCTTCTGATGATCGGCAATCGTCTCATAGACGAGGCCGAAGAGGGAGAGTGCAAAGCCGACTATGAGGAAAGGCATGTTGATCACCAAGTCCTGAGCGCCCATCGCAAAGGTGACAGGAAGCATGATTACCCATACAGCCGTTGCCTGCAGCAACCAAAAGGCACCGAACCGGAAAAACGAGTCACGCTTATCATCGAAGCGATGGTCCACCTTGGTGGCCAGGATTCTGCTCAGCAGGTAGGAACCCAAGCGCAGGGCCCACAGGACTACAACCACCAACAGCAGTGTCTGCACAAGATTCTTCTGGGAATGCACCACATAAATATAGGTTGTTGCAAGAAAGAAACTCAGGCTGTATGAGAGGTCGGTGACCACATCTGTCTTGCGTTTGAATGCGTAGATAAAAAATATCGTATTGATGCCAAAAGCAATGAGCAAGGTTTCAAGAAATAGGTTCATATATACTCCTTCGGGCTGTAAGCCTAGGCAAACAAGCTAGAATAATGATACTTCATCTCAATAACAATGACAATATATTGGGTGCAACATTTCTTCCTATTCCTACGATTCTTGTTCTGGAAACAGGCAACAATGAAGAGCCAGAAGGCAAGAACCTCTTTTCTCCCCATGGACCTTGGTGTATTGTGGACACAGGAGATCCTCGAGCATGAAAAAACGTACCATGGTCCTAATCATCACTCTCTGCATCCTGCTTCTGATAGGCTTGGCAGGAAAAATCCTGCTCACCGTTACTACGGCAAACCTGGAAAACCTGAAGGACATCCCCTTACAGACGCTGGAGCTTTCGGCTACTGAGGATGGAGTGTACACAGGGTCCTTCGCGCAATTCCCCTTGGATGTTGAAGTCAAGGTGGTGGTAACAGGGCAAAGGATTGTGAGTATAGAACTCCTCAAGCACCGTAACGGGCAAGGGGAAGCTGCCGAAACTATCCCATCTGTGGTAGTCAGGGAACAGAGCCTGCAGGTGGACAGTGTCTCTGGAGCCACATACAGCAGTATCGTCATCCTCAAGGCGATCGAGAACGCCTTGAGTGGAAAGTAAGGTAGTTCCAGCAAACCGCAGTGAGGGCAGTTGATGCTTTCTCCCTTCTACCCTTGTCAGTCTGACTCCTTGCTGAAGAATGGTCGAATTGTTGCTTATTGCAGAGTTTTACACCCTTTGCTATAGTGTCAGCATGAAAACACAGAAAAAACCCACTGCCCTCTTTTTTCTCCTCATAGTGCTTGGAATACTCCTTGTCCTCTGGCTCAATCCTATACTGACAAGCAATCCTCTCACTAGCATCCTCCAGATCACAGCTATCACGGCCTCCCTGAGTTTCCTCTTTGGCCTGATAAGTGGCGACTACTCCTGGACGGACCGCCTGTGGAGCACCATGCCGGTGGTCTTTGCCTGGATCTACGCTGCCCACGGAGGGTTCGCCCTCCCCATTTTGGTCGCAACCACCCTGGTCACGCTCTGGGGTGCAAGGCTTACCTTCAACTTTGCCCGAAGGGGTGGCTATACCTCAGCTGAGGACTATCGCTGGCCAATACTCCAGAAGAGAATCTCCAACCCACTGCTGTGGCAGCTCTTCAACCTGCTCTTCATCGCACTCTACCAGCAGGTCCTCTTCATCGCCTTCACCAGTCCCCTGTACCTGCTGAGCACCCAGGGACCAACAGAGATGACACTCCCTCTCTGGCTTGCTTCCCTGGTATTCCTGGCCTTCCTGGCCATTGAGACCATTGCAGACCAGCAACAGTACACCTTCCAGCAGTCCAAGTATGACCTACTTCCCAAGCGGAAGGAGTGGACCGACCAGTACCAGAAGGGCTTCCGTACAAGCGGCCTGTTTGCACGAAGCCGCCATCCCAACTACTTTGGGGAGCTTGGGCTCTGGTTCAGCATCTACCTCTTTGCATCCCTTGCCATCGGGAATTTCCTCAACTGGAGCCTGGTGGGACCCTTGGCCCTCACCATGCTGTTCAGCATATCCACCATTTTTACCGAAAGCATCACAGCGAAGAAGTACGAGGCATACCACCAGTACAAAAAACAGGCTTCTGCGATCATCTTCAAGTTCTGGTAGTAGATACAAAGGGATAAAACATGTTAGGATTCACTAGAAGGAGATACTATGAACCTAACAAGAATATTTCTTATTATAGCCATCTTTGCGGTTCTTTTAGCAGTTGCCCTACCGGCAATGCGCGTCGCCTCACAACAAACGGAACCAGAGGTACCACCTATGAACATACCAGAACAGACAAGTGAACGATTCCTTTTCAAACCCATAGACCAGTCCTTGCTGAAGACCCTGAACGCCCAGGAACGGCAAGTCATCATCAACAAGGGCACCGAACGCGCCTATACAGGCGAATTTACCGATAATAAGGAGGAAGGCACCTACTACTGCAGACAGTGTGGATCGCCGCTCTACTCCTCTGATGACAAGTTCAACTCCAATTGCGGATGGCCCTCCTTTGATGAGGAGCTTCCCTTTGCAGTGACCAGGTATCCCGATGCCGACGGCTCTCGCACCGAGATAGTCTGTGCAACCTGCAACGGCCATCTCGGACACGTATTCCTAGGTGAGCGTTTCACCGAAAAGAATACACGCCATTGCGTCAACTCCATCTCCATGACCTTCCAGGCAGGTCCTCCACGGGCTCGGGCTGTCTTTGCAGGCGGATGTTTCTGGGGGGTCGAGCACCTCTTTGAAAGCGTCGAGGGAGTATACGAGGCAACATCGGGGTATACCGGAGGAAAGATTGAGAATCCAACCTACAACGATGTACTCTCCAAGAAAAGCGGCCACCTCGAGGCGGTTGAGATCATCTACAATCCCAAGGTCGTATCCTATGAGGAGCTTGCAAAGTACTTCTTTGAGATCCACGACCCCACCCAGACAAACGGGCAGGGACCTGATATCGGAAACCAGTACCTTTCGGCAGTATTCTATCAGAGCAGGCATGAGTTCGACACCGCAGTCAAGCTCATCAACATCCTTGAGGAGAAGGGCATGAAGATTGCCACGACACTACGTCCTGCAGCAAAGTTCTGGGATGCGGAAGAGTATCACCAGGACTACTATGTCCGTAAGGGAAGCCAGCCTTACTGCCATGCATGGACAAAGAGGTTCTAGGGTACATAGCCCCACCTCCAGGATGGGGCAATTTCAGGCTATTCCAGCCCCAAAGTGATTGCCAGGTAAAAAGATACCAAAAGAGAGCCTCCTACGGATCAACCGACAGGAGGCTCTCTTTTGGTATCAGTCACAGGAAAACCTGAAACCTGCGGTGAGGGCAAATCCTCTCTTGTCAGCCTGGCATCTACTGTGTCAGCACATCGGAGCTGATGATGCAGCTGCATACCACATACGAGCCCTTCTGTAGGGCTGTAGAAAGCTGGTTCTCTGCAAAGACAAGGTCGAGGTGCCCCATCTCGGTAGCTACGGTAGCAACCATGCAGGATGTCCCCTTGTAGCCATGTTCGCGCTTCTGCACCGCCAGGACAGGGGCTGCGAATACCATCAGCTTCTCATGTTCGGCATATGCGTCCCGCTTCTCCTGGGTGAGGCTCTCATCGCGAGCCATGATATAGTTGAAGGGCAGCAGCTTGCGGTCATCAAGGCGGGAAAGCTTCTCCGTCGCCTCCTCGTAGGAGGCGCGGCTGTCATAGACATCCATTGACTGGGGAAATGCGCATACCTGCAAGGAGAGCGAGGAGTCCTCGTCTATCCGCTCCAAGGTTGCCGCATGGATGAGATCTGCGATAAAGGCAGACGTTTCATCGGCATTGGTCATCAAGAGCGTGACTGCCAACGGTTCGCCAACCCCTACTTTGGAGAGTGGTTTGGCCATCCACAGGCAGGAGCCGCTCATATGCATGTCGAGGCCTGCTATCTGTAGGTCATCGCCTTGCTTGATGCTTCTGAATACCAGTTCGAGGCCACTGTCGAACAGCTTGCTGTAGTAGGCTCCCTGCACTGCAGGAATCCTTTTTGCTTCCCTGAACCAGGTGAGCAACTGCTCCTCGTCCAGTGAATCGCCTTTGATCAGGCACTCAAGGCCTGTGTTTGCCAGATATAAACCCATATGCATCCCCCCATGGAAAAAGTGTACCACAATCGCCCCTTGCAGAGAAAGGGCCAAAGCAATACTATCCTTCATATGAAATTCAGCGAAAACAGCAAGAGTCTCACCTTCTCAAGGGGAGTGCGTGAAGGCTTTCCCATATGTGTGGGCTACTTTCCCACAGCCATGGCCTTCGGGCTTGTCTGCAGGGATGTGGGACTGAAGATGTGGGAGGCAGTGCTGTTCTCAGTGACAAACTTTGCCGGTAGCGGGCAGTTCTTGGCCATCAACCTCATCTCATCAGGGGCCCTCATCCTGGAGATATTCATCGGAGTCCTTCTGATCAACTTGCGCTACCTGTTTATGGGAGCTGCACTCAACCAGAAGCTGGAAGAGGGAATCCATGGCCCCAAACGCCTGATCCTAGCCCATGGGACAACGGATGAGGTATTCTCCGTAGCGGTACTGCACAACCAAAGGCTCTCCTGGCCCTATATGGCAGGACTGGAGGGGATCTCGTACCTCGGATGGGTGGGAGGCACAGCCCTGGGCTTTCTCATAGGGATGGTCCTTTCGGCAGAACTGCAGATGGCAGTGGGGGTAACCCTCTATGCCATGTTCATCTCACTCTTTGCCCAGGAGCTGCGCCAGAAGGGCTTGATGGTGCTCATGATCGCAGGCTTCTCTGCCATCATGAACTCCATCCTGATCCTCCTCTTGCATATGGGAAGCGGCTGGGCCTTTGTGCTCTCCATGCTTACAGCTTCCATGGTAGGAGCCCTCATCATAGCAGAGCCGGAGGTTTTGCCATGAACGAAACCATTCCAATCTTCGTCTATATCCTCTCCACTGCCCTGGCAACCTTTGCGGTGAGGGTCCTGCCCTACTATGCCAAGTTCCTGGACAAGTTGCCCCCTTTTGTAGCAAGGGCCATGCGCCTGTTGCCCATAGCGGCACTGGGACCGTTGGTATTTCCCGGACTTCTCCTGGACTTCTCACCCAAGTGGTATGCAGGGCTTGCAGGCATAGGAACATCCTTTCTCATCGCCTACACCAAAGGTGGCATGATATTCCCGATTCTCATCAGCATAGTGGCCACCTACATTGCCTTGGTGCTGTGAGGAGACTGCCGAAGGTCCTAGTTAGTATGATCCCTGAGAGGAAACACCTATTGTATGGCATGTTCGTCGGTTAAAAAAGTAAGCAAGGGAAGATGGATGATACCGTCCACTCCCGAATGCTGCAAGTCATCATAAGAAATTACGTACTTGGGATAGTTGTCCTCAATATCCTTGAAGGCTCCAAATTCACGATCGATCGTCTTGGAACTTTCCAATACATATTCCACTTGGATATAGGATTTCTTACCCTCTTTCCGGGCAATGAAATCGACCTTCCCATTCTGGGTCTTCCCAATAAAAACTTGGTATCCACGTCCCACCAACTCGTTATGCACCAGAGTCTCAATAAGGGCGCCGTATTCCCCTTTCATTCGGTTCTTTTTCAATTGGAACAGGCCAAGGTCAGCGGCATACGCTTTCTGTTCGAAAGACAAGATCTTTTTTCCCCGGATATCATAACGTTCAACTTTTGAAATGATACATGCGTCCTCACAGTAGCGAATATAGTCATATACCGTAGGTTCTGAGATCTTCACATGGTCTGCCTTGAGCGCTTTAGTGATTGAACTTCCTGAAACGGTTGAAGAGCTCGTACTAAGAAGATACTCCACTACTTTTGCCAAGACATGGGGGGAGGAGACCTTGCTCTGCATGATAATATCTTTCAAGACAATGGAATCATACAGGTTTGAAAGCACAGCGTACTTCATCTCCTCCGTATGTGCGCTACACACCAAGGGAAATCCACCCCATTTCATATACTCGTTCAGACTACTCTTCTCAAGAGGCAACTCAGCAAAGGTACAGAATTCACTAAAGGAGAAACTCATCATCTTCAGCGAAGTAGTCCTCCCTCCCAAATGCGAAGCACTACTACAGAGGTAAACCCATTTAATTCTATTGCACCCCTACCTTGTTGCTGGAACTTGACCAAAACCTGCCTAGATTCTAGGATACGGTATGTTTGATGCCCATCGCCACCTGACAAGCGAAAAAGAAAGCTATGATGCCCTCTACTGCACCTCCCACCAGGATGAATGGCCACTGGTTGCAAACCTCCCTTCCCCTGCAATTGGGGCGTTCGGAGCTTTAGCAAACAATGCCTTGGCTAACACGAGCCTGCCCTCCATTGAAGACTTGGACCAGGCTTTGTGCGACAACCCTTTGGTGCAGGTAGGTGAAGTTGGCCTGGACAGGCGCTTTGGAAATCTGGAAGACCAGGAAAGCTTCCTGCTAGCCGCCCTGGACCTTGCATTCTCCTTGCACAGGAGTGTCTCCGTCCATGTCGTACACTCCGACGCCCTGTTTCTCTCATGCCTGAAGAAGGCAGGGAAACGATTGCCTCCCATCCTCTGGCATGGCTTTACTGGAAGTGTGGAGACAGCAAGACTAGCGGCTGAAAAGGGGTGTATTCTCTCTTTTGGGCCAGGGATCGAACATACGAGAGTGGCTGGGAGGCTGAAGGAATTTTCATCCCTTCCCTTTGCCATTGAAACTGACTATGAACATACTCTGCAAGAGAGACCCTACATCCAGATACTTGCAGCGCACTACGATCTTATCGGGAGCCTGATGCAGATGGATGGGGAGACTCTGATAAGGAATAATCGTGCAAAAAGAGCAATTCTTACGAATAACGCGCCTTCTCGGTGAGGAGGCGGTCGAAGCCCTGCATACAAAGAAAGTTGCAGTGGTAGGGTTGGGGGCAGTGGGAGGCATGTGCCTCGAGTCCCTTGTCCGCAGTGGTGTAGGGAGCGTGCGCCTCATTGATTTCGATCGGATCAGCATCACCAACCTCAACCGCCAGATCCTTGCAACCCACCAGAATATAGGGGTGCCAAAGATTGAGGTGGCGCGCGAGCGCGTGAAGGCGATAAACCCTTACTGTGTTGTTGAAGAGATGCCACTGTTTGTCCAGAGCGGGACAGTCGAGCAGATATTCACTGACGATATTGACTTGGTCATCGATGCCATCGACTCACTCAACCCCAAGTGTGCCCTGCTTGAGACTGCCTACAGGAGGCAGTTCCCCATCGTCAGCAGTATGGGTGCGGCTCTGCGAAGGAATCCCGCCCTAGTGAGGACAGGGGACCTGATGGACAGCTTTGGTTGTCCTCTTGCCAAGCAGGTGCGATCAAACTTGCGAAAACGCGGGATAGGAAGGGGCATCGAGGTAGTCTACTCACCCGAGCAGGTGCGCTTTACCTACAAGAGCCCGGAAGAGGAGGAGCATCCGGATTTCAACGAACAGATCAGCGAGCTGGGACGCAGGCGAAACGTATTGGGAAGCCTTCCCACCATCACCGCGATCTTCGGACAGAATCTGGCCCATCTGGCTTTGGAGAAGCTCATGGGAGAAGAGGCCCTAATCGGGACAGAGAACTGGAACCCAAACATGCAAAGGCGCACAAGCAGGGCCTAAGGCCATACATGGCTTTGGGCCCTACCGTCTGTTTTTCCCTGATGATAGGCTAGGACATCCCTTGCGTTTTTTCTTTTCAGCAGCCCGGCAGTAACCTATTCAGAGAAACTTGAAGGGTACGAAATAGGCAGGGGTATGGAAGTCCGGCTTCAGTGTCCCGATGGGAGCATAGCAGAGGTAATGCGGATCCTTGAGCTCATCGCCGCACTTGTAGATGTTTCCCTTCAGCTTGATGAACGAGGAGGTCTCCTCCTCCTTCATGAGATCGAACAGGACCAAATCGATGGCAACATCGAGGCGGTAGCGACTTCGTATGTTGTTGTTCTCCAGCAGGGTAAGCTCTATGGGGATCTGATCAATGACAAACGTGGGATAGAGGGTGCGCCCAGCCCGTTCCCTTCCCCGTCCTACCAGGGCCTTGGTACTGGCGCTGAACTCAAAGTTGACATACTCGTCCTCCCCTTCACGCTGGAGAAAAATCTCCATACAGCTGTCGGTGTGGACCTTCTGGTTATGCTCGGTGCACATACGTCTGAGCTGGGGTTCCTGGATGGAGTACCGCAGATACAAGAATCGGCCTTCATGACTCAGCCTTACCGAGGCCTCAACATCTTCTGAACCACCCCAGCAAGCATGCAGGGGAAGGGGAAGGGCTCGCTCTATATCCCCCCCTGTTACTCTGACCACCATTGTTTCTTCCATAGCTATTCTCCCATGTGCCCAGTATAGACAAAGAAGAATCTTTCTCCAATACCCAATTGAAGCGAACAAGGCCATTATGCTCCTTAGGGATCAAACACATTCCTAGGAGATTCCCATGAAACGATTATGCATTATCCCCTTTGTTCTCCTGCTGCTCTGCACCAGCTGCGATGACAGCAAGAGAGCCCATACCGACCTGATAGTCCGTTTTACGTGCGAGAAGTTCGCCATGCAGCAGAGAAGCCTGCTTCCGGCGGATGAGGCTATGACCATCGCCGAGTACAGGATCTTTGGCAATGGACCCAACAGCGAAACAGTTGATGTGAAAGGCTCCTCCTCAACGGTTACCCTCGGACAGCTGCTCATGGGCAAATGGTCCCTCACAGCCCAGGCCCTGAATAGCGGGGGTGCCATCCTTGCCCAAGGGAAGCTTGATACGATGCTCTCCTCTGCAACCAGCACTGCAACCATCACCCTTACGGAGCTGGTGGGAGAGGGAACCCTCTCTGTCTCCTACAGCTGGAACCTGGAGCAGGTAGCCTCTGATGTGCGCCTTGAACTTGTCCTGACCAACCAACAGGGAGAGACGGTTCCCATCAGCGATCCGATCCTGGACAAGGAGAAGGGAACGGCCACCCTCAGTGCAAGCCTCCCCTCGGGTTCCTATATGCTCTGCTCCACACTCTTCAGCCAGGATGTGCTGGTCAGCGGATCAGCAGAGGCAGTACGCATCATTCCAGGCACCACCACAACAGGGGCTCTGGAGATGAAGATGGGAGACCGCTCCTCCATCTTCAGCATGACAGTCACCAACGACACGATGATGCCCATAGGAGGGACGGTAAAATGTACCCCTACTGTTCCTACTGTAGGCGAGAGTGTCACCCTTACCTTTAGTCCGAGCAACCTGCAGGGTGTAGAGGCAAGTGAGCTCACCGCTTGCTGGTACTGCGAAGGGGTTCCTGTTGTCGGAGACGGTTTCTCCTTCACCTCGGTTCCCAAGGCAGGCTCCCATCGCTATGATGTCATCGTCAGCCATGCAAAGCTGGGAAGCCTGGGAAGCACCACCATCCTGGTCAATATGCCCATCAGATAGAGATACTTGACATTTGTTAAGTATGGCATGATGATATGAATCATGGATGCATTACACATACCCTTTTTTCTCGAGACAGTAAGCTGTGGCTTTCCCTCCCCTGCCCAAGACAGCAGGGAGGAGAGCCTCGATTTCAATGCCCTGCTGTTCAAGCACAAGGCCAACACCTACTGCCTTCGTTGCAGTGGGGACTCCATGAAGCTGAAAGGTATCTTCAGCGGGGATATCCTGGTGGTCGACAGGAGCATCAGGGCAAAGAGCGGGGATGTCATCGTAGCCGAGATAGGCGGGGCCTTTACCGTCAAGACGCTGATCCTCGAGGGAGAAAGGGCCATCCTCCACGCAGAGAACCCCGACTATGCTGATATCCATGTAACAGAGGATGAGGACCTGATCCTCTTTGGGGTAGTCACAGCAGTAGTGAGGTGCCTCAGATGATAGGCCTGTGCGACTGCAACAGCTTCTACGCCTCGTGTGAACGTCTCTTCCGCCCTGACCTGCGTGATCGTGCGATCGTGGTGCTCTCCAACAATGACGGGTGCATCGTCGCCCTCTCTAGCGAAGCCAAGAAGCTCGGTATCCAACGAGGGGCCCCTCTCTTTGAGGAGCGAGAGCGCCTTGAGAGTGTCGGGGCCTCCATCTTCTCCTCCAACTACACCCTCTACCAGGACCTTTCCGACAGGGTCATGGATACCCTGCTCACCCTTGTGGGAAACAGGGAGGTCTACTCCATCGACGAGGCGTTCTTCTCCCTGCCCAATCCCAAGGCAGAGCACGTGCAGAGCATCCGTGATGAGATCATCCGCCTTACCGGCATTCCCGTCTCCCTGGGGGTGGCACGTACCAAGACTCTGGCCAAACTGGCAAACCATGAGGGCAAGCGCCTGCCTACGGGCGTGATGATTCTCTATCCTGAAGATGAGCAATCATTGCTAAAAAGGACTGCGATTGGGGAGGTCTGGGGGATCGGGCGCAGACGCGAGGCCCAGCTTTCCCGTCTGGGCGTGCGCACAGCCTATGACTTCATCTGTAAGGATGAGCTGTGGATCGAGAAGCACTGCACCATCACCGGTCTCTCTACAGCCAGGGAACTGAGGGGGGTCCCCTCTGTTCCCAGGGAGGTGGAGAAGAGCATCTCGCTTTGTAGCGGCATCTCCTTCGAAAAAGCGAAGCAGAGCTTTGAGGAGCTTGAGCAGAGCCTTGCCTGTCACTGTGCGACTCTCAGCACAAAACTCAGAAAGCGTGGCAAGCAGGCCCGCGAGGTTACCGTTGCCCTCTATACCAGCCGCTTCAAAGACGACTATATTGCACCTTCTGCAACAGTGAAGCTCGAGCAAGGATCGGACTATACCCCCACCCTCCTTGCCGCTGCAAAAGTCTGCCTCTCCTCCATATATAGGAAAGCACCCTACAAGGCAAGCAGGGTGTGGGTGACATATCTGGAGGCAGAGGGGGTGCATCAGTACTCGCTCTTCAACGCAGAATGGGAACAAAAGAGAATTGGCCAGGAAGAAAAGCTCTCCCCTGTCGTGCAGGAGATCCAACGCGCCTATGGAAGAAGGGCCCTGGTCTGTGGTACGGCATCAGCGATGATCAAATCCGACCTGATGGGTCAGGCCTACCTCTCACCATGCTATACCACAGACTGGAAGGCGCTTCCTACAGCTTATTGAAGGCCGGGACAAACCACAGGGGCATCGGCTTGGGCCTCATGGTGGCAGTATCTATCGCAGCGACCTTCACCAGTACGACACAGAGGGTCTGTCCATCACGTTTGACTGTCTGCCTAAAGACTATGGTGAAGCGCTTTGCACTCTCTATCTCCGTCTCGACAGTCAACAGGTCATCAAGATAGGCAGGACTCTGATAGTCGATAGTTACCGACTTCACCACCAGGGCCATCTTCTCCTGTTCCATGAGCTGCCGGTGCGATCCTGTCTGATTTGTTGCAATGCCGATATCCCTGAGCAACTCAGTGCGTGCATGCTCGACAAAGTCCAGATACCGGCCATGGTAGACAATGCCACCACAGTCGGTATCGCTATAATAGACACGGATGGTAAAGCTATGCATCAGAGCACTACCTCGGCCCCGTCAAAACGGAGTGTAGCGACATAGTCATCATAGGTCTGAGCCCTGCGGATCATCACGACAGAGCCATCCGATTTCAAGAGGTACTCAGCAGGCCTGAGCTTGGCATTGTAGTTGAACCCCATGGCATGGCCGTGAGCACCCACATCATGGATGACCAGAAGGTCCCCACTCTCAACCTCAGGCAGGGCCCTGTCGATGGCAAACTTGTCATTGTTCTCACACAGCGATCCGGTCACATCATACATATGATCAAGAGCTTCCTTCTCCTTGCCGACGACGGTGATATGGTGGTACGCCCCATAGAGGGCCGGCCTCATGAGGTCGCTCATGGAAGCATCCAGGCCCACATAGGTCTTGTACTTGCTGCTCACGTGTCGGACAGTGGTTACCAGGTAACCATACGGGCCGGTGATGACCCTCCCACACTCAAAGACAATGTTGAGGGGGTCAAGTCCTGCAGGCACAATGATCTCCTTGTAGAGGTCCTGCATGCCACGGCTTACTGCCTCAAGATCCATGGCCTCGTCTTCAGGCCTGTAGGGAATGCCTATTCCGCCTCCCATATCGATGAACTCAATGCGTACGCCAGCTTCCTTCTGAATCTTCACACAGAGATCGAAGAGCATCCTTGCAGTCTCTACGATATAGGTACCGTCAAGCTCGTTGGAGGCAACCATGGTGTGCAGGCCAAAGCGCTTGCTCCCCTTCTGCTTCATGATCTTGTAGGCTTCTACGATCTGAGCTGTTGTGAGGCCGTACTTGGCCTCGACGGGATTACCGATGATGGCATTGCCGGTCCGTTCAGGTCCGGGGTTATAGCGGAAGCAGATCAGGGAGGGCACCTCGCCCAGGGCTTCGAGCATGGGCTCGATATGGGAGATGTCATCGACATTGATGATGGCCCCTGCCTTGTAGGCTGCAACAAACTCCTCGGGGGGGGTATTGTTGCTGGTGAACATGAGGTTCTCACCTGTGATGCCACACGCTTCGCTGAGCATGATCTCAGGCAGGGAGGAGCAGTCACTGCCAAAGCCCTCCCTCTTCAGGATGGATAGGATGCTCGGATTGGGACAGGCCTTGACCGCATAGTAGTTGCGAAAGCCCGGAGCCCAGGAAAACAGGGAGGTAAATCGACGTGCATTCTCCACGATCGCCTTCTCATCATACAGATAAAAAGGGGTGGGGATCCTCTTTGCCAAAGCCTCTACCTTTTCTGAACTCAACGGAAGGGTTTTCTCACTCATATCACTAGATTCTCCTTAATTGAAGCAATTGCCTTCACTACATTCTCACGATGTCCGTAGGAGGAGACCCTCACGAAGCTCTCCCCTGCGGGACCGAAGCCCGAACCTGGGGTGACCACCACATGGCACGAATCCAGCAGCAGGTCAAAGAAGGCCCAACTGGGCATGGAGTTGGGGGCCTTTGCCCAGATATAGGGGCTGTTTACCCCACCATAGACGGTAAGGCCCAAATCCTGCAACCCTTCGCGGATGATGCGGGCATTCTCCATATAGTAGTCGACCAGGGCCCTGCTCTGCCGATAGCCATCGCCAGAGAGGGCGGCGAAGCCCCCCGCCTGGGCGATATTGCTCGCACCGTTGAAGAAGGTGCACTGGCGCCTGTTCCAAAGGCTGTTGAGCACGCCCGAAGGGGCGTCCTCGCACTCCAGGGCCTTGGGGACGATGGTCCATCCCAGTCTCACACCGGTGAAACCGGAGGACTTGGAGAAGCTGTTTATCTCAATGGCACACTTCTCAGCACCCTCCACTTCGTAGATGGAGCGAGGATATCCCTCTTCGGTGATATATTCGCTGTAGGCGCTGTCAAAGATGATGACACTCTTGTTGGTGATGGCATAATCGACAAAACCCTTGAGCTGCTCTTTTGTCGCAACGGCACCTGTGGGGTTGTTGGGACTGCAGAGATAGATCAGGTCCACCTTCTCATCGGGTGGGGAGGGGATGAAGCCATTCTCCTCATTGCTTTGGAGATAGACAAAGCCGTTGTAGCGCCCACGCTCCTTGTCAAAGAGGCCGGTCCTTCCCGCCACTACGTTGCTGTCGACATAGACTGGGTAGGCAGGATCCTGTATCGCAACGATATTGTCCTTACCAAAGATATCCTGCACGTTTGCCGCATCGCTCTTGGCTCCGTCACTGATGAAAAATTCCGTAGATTCCAGGGTCACCCCATAGCGCTTGTAGTACCCTACCAGAGCTTCGCGAAGGTAGGTGTCGCCCTGCTCATCGCCATAGCCGCTGTAGGTGCAACGGTCAGAGAGGGCATCGATCTTCTCATGCATGGCAGTGCAGACCGCTTCAGGGAGCGCCTCGGTGGTGTTGCCAATGCCCAGGCGCATGATCTCTATGCCCGGATTGATCTTCTGCCAAGCGGCAGTCCTCCTGGCAATCTCCGGGAACAGATACCCACTTGCCAGCTTCTCGAAATTCTTGTTTATCGTTGCCATCTCTAGATTCTCCTCGTCAGGGCACCAAGGCCTTCCAATTTGTCCAGCTCAGCATACAGCTTGGCCCGGTTGTCTTCATTCTCAAAGGTGCACATCGGCAGGCGGAAAGACTCCTCACACCAACCATAGCGTGCCATGGCGGTCTTGATGGGGATGGGGTTGGTCTCAAGGAAGTTGGCCTTGAAGAACCCTGCAAGGTTGGCTTCCATTGCACGGGCACCCTTCATGTCACCGCCGAGGGCCATGGACACCATATCGGAGATATACCGGGGGCAGATGTTTGACCCTACGCTGATAACCCCGTCTCCCCCCGCTTCGATGAGGTCGAGGCAGAGGTTGTCATCGCCACTGAGGACACGAAATGCCCCATGGGTCTCTGCAATGACAGATCGCATCTGCTCAAGGTCGCCACTGGCCTCCTTTACCCCTACGATATTCGGACACGCTTCACTGAGGGCCCTCACCGTAGAGGTCTCGATGTTCACCCCGGTCCTTCCCTTGATGTTGTACAGGATGCAGGGGATATCCACACTATCGGCTATCGCCTTGAAGTGCAGGAAAAGCCCTTTCTGGGTGGGCTTGTTGTAGTAGGGATTGACCAGCAACACAGCATCGGAACCGACCTCCTGGGCATGACGGGAGAGGCGTATGGCCTCACTGGTGGCGTTCGAGCCTGTTCCGGCAATGACGGGGACCCTGCCATTGGCAAACTTGACGGTGAGGGCGATGACCCTGTCATGTTCGTCGTGGCTGAGGGTCGGGCTTTCGCCTGTGGTCCCGCATGGCACAAGGCCAGAGACCCCACTGGCTATCTGAGTCTCGACGATCTGCTGTAGCATATCCTCATCCAAAAAGTCCTTCTTGGTAAAAGGGGTTACCATTGCGGTAAACACTCCCCTGAAATTAATTTCCTTCACTATATACGCTCCCCTAAAAATACGTCTTCGAGCATGGCGTCAAGGGTAAAGAACCCCTTCCTGCCATCTGCTATCCACGAGGCAGCCTTGAGGGCACCGGTAGCGAATCCCTCTCGGGACCGTGCCCGATGGGTCAGCTCAATGGTGTCATCCTGACTGTCAAACGTCACTGTATGGGTTCCAGGAACCGAGCCACCCCGTACCGAGGCGACATGGATCTCATCTTTCTCGCGCCTTCGGTGCAAGGTGTCAGAGTAGACAGAACTCTTGTTAGGTGTGTTGTCCAACACCATCTGAGAGAGCATGACAGCCGTTCCTGAAGGGCTGTCTGCCTTCTGGGCATGATGTATCTCCTGGATAAAGGGGTCGTAGAGACCACTTTTTCCAAAAAGACGGGATGCATGCTTGACCACTTGGAAGAAGAGGGCGACCCCGAGAGAGAAATTGCCGCTGTAGATGATGGAACAGGATGTTTCATCAATGGCCTCTTTGATACTCTCTACCTGATCATACCACCCTGTGGTGCCAATGACTGCAGGGATACCCAGCCTTGCATACAGCACTATATTGTCCACCACCGTCGAGGGGTGGGTAAAATCTATGGCCACCGCACAGCCGTTGAGCGTAGAAGCGTCAAGGCTCGTATCAGTTACCTCAGCATCATGTGCGAGGGGGTCTATCACGGCAACGACCTCATGGCCCAGCTCTAGGGCACCACTGCGTATGAGTTTCCCCATCTTTCCATATCCGACTATAGCTACTTTCATGCTGCCTCCAACATAGAAGAGCCTATCAGAAATGGCACAATGATGTCTATAGTATAACAGAATGTTTTTATTGTAACATTTATGTTACTTTAACGCCTCTTGTTCCTGTCTCGTTTCTTCCTATCCTCGCTCGCCTTCATGAAGTCTGCGAAGGTTCCCCCTGCAGTGGGGGTATCGCTGATCACAGCAGAAGGAGCTCCGCTATTGCCCCATGGGCGATCTGCTGCCTGTCTGGGTCTGCTTGGACGAGAATCCCTCTCCCTCTGATAGGTGAACTTACTCGGGCGCACCACCTCAATGACAGTCTCCCAGGTGTATTTCCTCGTTTCTGATTTCTCATCAGGGAGGGAGAAGCCCTGCATCCCAGTCTTAGCCTTCTTGGGAAGTGCCTTCTTCACCACCAGCCTTTTCTTGGGGGAGGAAATACCATCATCCTTGGCCTTGGGAACAACCTTCACGACGACAGCGGCAGCAGGGGCCTTCAGCCCATCATCATCTAGAAAAACCCGCTTCTTGATCTCCTTCTCCTCATAGGAGCAGGAGAGCCTCTGACAGATAAAGTGGTTCTGCCCTATCTCGTCGATGACCTTCATCATGGGTCCCTTACAGTGCGGGCATGCCTTTGATTCCTTGAAGCGAGGAGCGTAGGTTTCCCCACTGGAAATGACCTGCTTTACCAAAGAGCGGGTACTCTCCTTGATATCCTCGATGAAGAGGGTGCTGTCCTCCTTACCCTCTGCGATGCGAGAGAGCCGCTCTTCCCACTTGCCGGTGAGGTGGGCACTGCACAACAGGTCCGGAGCAAGGCGAACCACCTCCCTACCCTTGGCTGTGGGGACAAGCTCCCTACCCTGCCGGTCGACATAGTGGTTGTTGATCAGCTTCTCAATGATGTCAGCACGGGTTGCGGGGGTTCCCAGGCCATTGCCCAGCTGTTTCTTGAGCTTGACATCCTCGACCAGGCGCCCTGCATGCTCCATTGCCGAAAGCAGGGTTGCTTCTGTGTACCGGCTAGGGGCGGCTGTTGTCATGCGTCTGGTCTTTACCGAGCCGATGGTAACAGAGCCCCCTTCCTCCAGGGTGAGCAGGGCTGCATTGAAGGGTTCGTCGTCCTCAAGCAGAGCTTCTGCACTGCGGCGTCCGATGATTCTCGCCACATCACGCCACCCTTGTTGGGTAGGGATGGTAAGGCGGGTCTGGAAGCGTGAACCTTCAACCACGGAGACGAGGGTGGTGGTCTTGTAGAGGTAATCAGGGCTGAGGACCTCCAGGAACCTCATGACAATGAGTTCCCAGAGGGCAAGCTCGTTCTTGGAAAGTTTTGTCAGGTCGACCTTCTCTTCGGTGGGTATGATGGCATGGTGGTCTGTGACCTGCAGGTCCTGGACAAAGCGTTGCTCGTCGATCCTGAAGCCTGAGGAGAGAAATGAGGTAGCTAGGGGTGCAAAGGGGGTAAGGCTGAGGGCTTTCAGTCTCTGGGGGATGGTTGCGACAATGTCGGTGGTGATGTAGCGGCTGTCGGTCCTTGGGTAGGTCACGATCTTATACTGCTCATAGAGCCTCTGCAGCGTGTCCAAGGTCTCCTTGGCACTGAAGTTCAGGTTGTTGTTCGCATCACGTTGCAGTTCGGTGAGGTCATATGCAAGGGGTGGCTGTTCGTTCCTCTCCACTGTTTCCAGGCTGGTGATGATACCGCTCTTTCCGACCAGCGAAGATTCCAGATGTTTGGCTGTCTCCTCGCTCTTGATGCGGATGGTATCGTCTTCGGTGTAGAGGGAAGCGGAAAAGGAGCCGAAGTCAGCCTTCAGCGTCCAGTAGAACTGTCCGGCAAAGCTTTCGATCTCATCCTCGCGCACTGTCATAAGGGCAAGTGTCGGTGTCTGCACCCTCCCTGCAGATAGCTTGGCATCATAGTGGCAGGTAAGGGCACGCGTCACGTTCATACCCACATACCAGTCAGCGGCAGCACGGCTTTCAGCTGCACTGTAGAGGTTGTCGTAGAGTTTTGCATCCTTGAGGTTGGCAAAGCCCTCCTTGATGGCGCTGTCGGTCTGGCTGCTTATCCAAAGCCTTTTTGCCTCACCTTCATAGCCTGCCACCTTCATGATCCATCGGGCGACAAGTTCTCCCTCCCTTCCGGCATCGGTGGCTATGACGAGCCCATCGACATCCTTGCGGTTGAGCAGGGTCTTCACTACGACGAACTGGTCCTCACTCTGGGGGATGACCTCCTGCTTGAGGGTATTGGGCAGCATGGGAAGGTCCCGCAGGGACCATCGTCTGAAGCTATCACTGTAGACTGCAGGCTGGGCAAGCTCCACCAAGTGGCCAAGGGCCCAGGTAACGATGTAGTCAGGCCCCTCGATGTACCCCTTCTCGCGTTTCCAACAGTTCAGCACCCGTGCAAGCTCTCTAGCAACACTCGGCTTCTCAGCCAGGACAACTTTCTTCAATGTTCCTTCCTCCCAGGCAAAACTATACTGGGTTTGTCCCCCTCTCGGCAAGACAGCCGAGAGCAAAGAAGGGGTGTCCAGGTCCATGTGCTTGCTGGAAAAAACAGTTGCTACTAGCAATCATTTGACCTTGGACGCTCTTTTCTGTATGCTCTGTCCCATAGGAACACCACCTGCACCCCCTACCAACAACCACAGGAGATATCATATGGCCTTCAATTTCATGCAGTTCTTCTCAACCAGTCCAAAAAAACAGGAGGCACCCGGAAAAAAGACCCTTGTAGTACGAAAGGGGCGCTGTCCACAGAACCACCGCTGTCCGTCTGTTTCAGCCTGTGCGTTTGGAGCCCTCTCCCAGAAGGGAAATGCAGCTCCTGTCATTGACTATGAGAGGTGTACCGGTTGTGGGAAATGCACCCGCTTCTGCATGCCCAGAGCCCTGGTCATGGAGCGTAGCTAACCATGCAGAGAGAAAACAAGAAACAACCACAAGGCCTTTTCCCAGGATTGTTCCTAGTCACGCTGCTCTACTTCTCCCTGGGCTTCGTATCGATCCTCCTTGGACTGCTTGCAGTAGTCTGCATGACTATCCCGTTTGTCCTGTTGGCCAGATATAAGAAGAAGCTCTGGTGTTCGACCTACTGCCCAAGGGCTTCGCTGCTACTGCAGACAGGCACCACAAGGAAAAAGAGGAGCATCCCCCGGCAGTTCTCCAACGGGACACTGAAAAAGGTGATGCTCTGGTACTTTGGCCTGAACCTGCTGTTCATCACAGGCTCGACCATCCAGGTGGCCATGGGCAACATGGCAAGCATGGAGTACATACGCCTGTTCATCGCCATACCGCTGGTGCCGCTACCGCAGCTTATCACCGTGGAGGCCCCTTCGGCCCTGATGCATCTCTCCTACCGCCTCTACTCGATGATGCTCAGTTCCACCATCCTGGGGATAGTCCTCTCACGCCTGTACAGGCCGAGGATCTGGTGTGCAATATGCCCGGTGGGGACGCTTTCCAATGGGGTGCTGAGCAAAGGGCGGTAGGGCTTATGTCTCCTTTGGGAAATTCATGGGAAGGGAATGCTGACATGTACAGTGGGACATCCCCAACACACACCTGCTGCATCCAAGAACGGGGATATCATGCCCTATCCAGTAAGGTGCTGTGATAATCTTGTTGTGCTAAAGATTGACTGCGACACCCTTCAGAAAGGGAAAAGATTGGTGACAACCTCCCGATAAGCCTAAGTACATCCATCACACCTACTCGGACTTTCCCCTTATCCACCGTTTTTCAAGCAATTCGACAAACCTGAAAAATTGGAGCCGAAGTACTCTTGTAATCTTCCAACTCCTTTCCCCGTATGATAGCTTTCCTTCGAATTTTCCCCTGATTGGGTGAAAAGATGCCTATTCGGTTATGTGGCACTTTCTTGAGTGCAGTGAAACAGGTGGTTCCAGAAATGTACGCATAGCGCTCTTTCTCATTGGATAGGGAACCACACTGCAATGCAAGTATAGCAACAAATCATTTCATGCTGGCATTGCTTGCCTTTCCCTGCAATGCAAAAGCTATCATGGCCATACACCAGATAGGTATGGATAGTACCCCTCGTATTGAGTTTCTCAAACCCGATACACCAATTGATCAGTTTCTGTGATACCTTCTGGCCAGATTTTTTTGGAGCACATTCCCATCAAGTGCCTGTTCACGAAAGACCTTACCAACAATACGTCAGCCAAGGCGGTATCCGGGCACAGAGGCAAGCTCC
>CAZTXW010000026.1:0-25190 GCA_964617345.1 uncultured Sphaerochaeta sp.
GCACGCTTGCACACGGCCTGATTTCATAAAAAAGTAACCATCCTTCTGCCCTAGCAGGACAACCCGATCCAAAACGCCACATACCCATGTTGAATCGGGTACACTCTATGAAACCATGATAGCCATACCAAACTTATGTGGTCAAGGCAAAGCATCAAAAAAGAGCCCATTGCTGGGCCCTTTATTGAAAAATCTCTATTACATGCTAGAAGGAGAAGCCCATGTAGATTCCTGCCTCAGCAAACTTCCTGATGTCACCAAAGTCAACAAGGATAAAGTTGTACTTTGCATCCAAGCCCATGGAGAACCTGCTGTTGATCTGGTAGGCAAGACCAAGCTTGGCAAAAGCGCCGTACATGAATGCTTCACCCTTAGTGGATTTGAAATCAGGACCATAGGTGAGGAATGCACCAGGGCCGAAATCGACAGAAACCTTGCCCAGCTGCATGTTCAGCATAGGGGCAACGGAAAGCGTGGCAGCATGGGTGAAGTCGCCCATCACACCGCTGAAATCAGAGAAGATGCCTGTAGCTGCATCTCTCCAAACTCGGCTAGTGGAAAGGTACGGGGTGTAGGCAACGCCAATATCCATACCAAGACCGAATGTCTTGTTGAAGGTCTTCATGTTCTTGAGCTGCAGACCAAGCTCGGCGCTCAAGTTCTTAGTCTGGAGAGGGAGCGTAGGATCGCTGAAGGTATCATATGCATGGCTGAACCTACCACCGAGGGTGATGGTTGTCATGAACCGACTCTCTGGTTTTGCTTTCTCTTCAACGACAGCACTCTCATCGGCTAGCACAGGTGCAAGCTCAGCTTCAACAGCATCTTTCACTGCAGGCTCGGCCATCTTTTCAGTTGCTTCAGGCTCAGCGACAGGTTCTGTCATGGCGTCAGCAACGACGACCTCTTCAGCCATGGGCTCTACGACCTCTTCGGCCATAGGGACAACGACTTCTTCAGCAACAGGTTCTGCATCGGCCATTACCATCGCTTCTTCAGCAACAGGCTCTGCATCGGCCATTACCATCGCTTCTTCAGCAACAGGCTCTGCATCGGCCATTACCATCGCTTCTTCAGCAACAGGCTCTGCATCGGCCATTACCATCGCTTCTTCAGCAACAGGCTCTGCATCAGCCATTACCATCTCTTCTTCAATAACTGCAGGAGCAGGGGCGGGTGTCTCTTCAGCAACAGGTTCTGCATCGGCCATCACCTCTTCAGGCTCGGCTGGGAAAATGGGCTCTGAAACAGCTTTGGCACTTCCACTGAAGTTTTCACCATCGTATGACTGCTGGAGGTAGAGTGTATACGCTTTAGAGCCATCGAGTCCCTTGACTGTATAGCTGGTAACTGAAGAATCAACAACCGTCCAGCCGTCTGGGTTTTCACCATCGATCTGATAGCGGAACGTTGTCACATTTGGATCTTCAAGCATCCACTCCCAAGTCACCACTACTGGGGCTGCAAACAAGGATACTGCAAACAGTACCAAGGCAACCAGCATCAAACTTCGTTTCTTTACCATATAAACTCCTATTTTGACCATCTCAGGGTATAAAATTACCAGAAACACTATGCTATAGTATACACTTCCCACTGAAAAAAACAAGTGAACATCACGAGAACTCTGCTTATAGCAACAAAACCAGAGCAGTACCTATCCCTTTGATAGCTTGAAGCTCCCCCCCTGATGCCGATACACTCTGTACCCATGAATACGATACAAACCATTGCAGTCTTTTGCGGTAGCAGCTTAGGCAAAAATCCCCTCTATGAGCAAAAAGCCATCGAACTTGGCAAAGCATTATATGAAAACCAGATAGGACTCGTATATGGAGGGGGAAACCGTGGTCTCATGGGAGTTGTAGCTAAGACAGTCTATGCCTTGGGAGGCTCGGTGACAGGTGTCCTTCCCCAGGCCCTCAACCTTGCTAGCGTCCGTCAGGCAGTAGTGGAGACTGAGCTTATCATCGTGCCCACCATGCATGACCGGAAGGCCAAGATGTACACTCTTTCCGATGCCTTCATCGCCCTTCCTGGCGGTCTCGGGACCTTTGAGGAGTTCCTGGAAGTATTCACCTGGCTACAGCTTGGTTATCACCATAAGCCGATAGCACTACTGAATACTGCAGGCTTCTACGATCCCTTGCTCCATTTCTTCGACCAGAGTGTTCACGAGGGCTTTGTGCATCAGCAGCTGCTCCAGGCACTGGTTGTTGAGGAGGATATACATCTGCTTCTCAAGCGAATGCAGGATATTAGCCTCACCATCAAGGACAAACTTGCCCCCTAGCTGTGGAACAAATTCTGGCGTAGCGATATGCTAGGCATATGACCAAACGACAATACCATCTTGTGGAACTCTTCTACATCATCATCGGGTCCCTTCTCACAGCAGTTGGGATAGCCCTTTTTACCGCTCCGGCAAAGATTGCCAGCGGTGGAGTCAGCGGCATAGCAACCATCCTCTACCACACCCTCGGCTTAGACATAGGCCTATCAATACTGGTCCTATCCGTTCCGCTGTTCATCCTGGGAGTTGTCATATTCGGCAAGGAGTATGGCATCAGGTCCTTGGCAGGAACACTTTTCCTGTCGCTGTTCACCTTCCTTTTGAACCGGTTCTACGGATATGGGGGACTGCTCTCCTATGAGAACGTGCTTTCCGTATTGCTCTCTGCCATATTTGGCGGAGTCATGATGGGAATCGGCATCGGGCTGGTCATGCGTAGCGGAGCCAATACAGGGGGGACCGACATCGTAGCACAGATAGTGGCCAGATTTACCCCTCTCTCCATGGGATCAGCCCTCTTTTTGGTCGATGCCCTGGTCATCAGTGCAAGCGGGTTCATATTTTCCCTGGAGATGGCACTCTATGCTACCATCACCGTATACATCACTGGCACAGTGATAGACCGCGTAGTGCTTTCACTGGGCACAAGGTCTGCCAAGACGGTATTTATTGTCAGTGAAAAACTGGAGACGATCCAGAAGGAAATCCTGGAACAACTGGGGCATGGGGGAACCATTCTCAGCGGCATAGGCATGTTCACCGGCCTGAACAGGCCGGTTATCATGACAGTGGTTTCAAATCATAAGGTTGCACTACTGACCAACATAGTGCATGAGACGGACAAACGGGCCTTCATGATAGTCCAGGAAGCCTATAAGGTCCTAGGGGAAGGATTTTCTCCCATTGAGGAGGCTGCCTGGGCTGGCCTTTCGGATGTCACGCAAAGCAAGCCCAAGAAGCGACGCTGATCAGTACTTCCAGAGCTTCTCGGGGTAGTACCCCTTGGCAATCTTGTTAGCAAGCTCTCTCTTTACAATATCCCGGTCCTCGCTGTAGGTCATCCCAAACCACTTCTCCTGGGTCGTGTAGAAGCGCATCTTGCCCTCGCCCTTGGTGACGAGATTGCTTGCACCGTTGGGAAGGAAACTCTCACCCTTCGCTGTGGTGACATTTTCCTTGATGAACTCATCCCAGTAGGTGGAGAAACTGTCAAAGGCGGTAGGGGAAAAACCAAAGAAGTTCATGGAAACCCACTCCTTACCGGTCAGAGGCACATCCTTGCCATCGATATGGCTGATGATTGTATCCCCAACATACCCGATCTTGGTATTCTCCTGCATGCTGATCAGGTAGTCATCCTTGACCGTACAGATGGCACGGGAGACGGTTCCATTGAGGCTCATGGTATTCTCAAGCACGAAGCCAACCATTGCATGTTCGCGACTATCGTTCTCTATCCCACCCAGATGCTTGCCGAGGATGGAGAATGCTTCACGACCATAGTAGTCGTCAGCATTGATGACGGCAAAAGGTTCATGCACCGCTTCCCTGGCACAAAGCAACGCATGTACGGTCCCCCAGGGCTTGGTCCTCTCCTTGGAAAGCTCAACCTGCTCGGCAGTCAGCAACTTGTCCTTGCTTTGGAACACATAGGTTGCATCCATGTTCTTGGCGATGCGGTCGAAGAGGCGTTCTCGGAAATCCTTCTCAATATCCTTGCGAATAATAAAAACTACCTTGCCAAAACCACTTTTATTGGCATCATAGACGCCAAAATCTAGCAATGTTTCACCATTCATTCCTACAGCATCGATCTGCTTCACTCCGCCGTATCGGCTTCCCATACCAGCCGCCAGCACCATCAATGTCGGTTTTTTCATATGCAACTCCTCTCTACCTATTCAGTACTATCAGTGTAACTCTTCTTTGAAGAATAAGTCAAACGATGCTCTCCATAATTAGTATTCTTGCATTTTTCTTGGCACAAGGTCTGCCTTGGGGTATGCTGGGCTGCAAGGAGCCCATACATGAACAATCTTGATTGGTACACAAAGGTAACTCTCTTCTGCAAGGGGTATACCAGCTGCACCGAGTGCCCGTTCTTCCTGCTGAACATGCAGGACAGTGATATCCCCTTTGAGGAGAAGCGATGCTTCACCTCAAGGCAAGCGCTTGAGAGCCTCTCTTCCTGGTTATCGGAATCGAGCCAGCAAGAGCAAGAGGTACTGAGTTGTGCTGAAAGAGAGGACAACCAATGGCTAAAAGATCTGCTCAAAGGACAGTTTGGCGAGGAGGGGGAAGATATTGATGCATTCTATCTCGATGATGAGCTTGTCTAGATTACCTGGATTCGTAGCTGTATGGCGGCGGAGTACCAGCCGGTGGCAAATATATCCGGATTGAAGTCAGGGATATCTGCAAGGATGTCCCCACTCTCAAAGAGAACGTCATCATTGCCAGTATAGACACCCCGTACTCCCAGACTCTTGTCCACCTTCGTGACACCGGAGACGCTCACGGCCCCTGCCGTATTGCTTACGACCCGTACAGATATGGGCAGAACGCTCTGCTGACCGGGTTCCGGGGTAAAGCCAGGGTCAAGGACAAAGGCGAACTGATCTTGCTTGCCATCCTCTCCGGGGTTGATGAAGAGATGGAATTGGGAGGTGACGTCGTTGGAAGTTATCGTATAGGATCCCACGCGCACGGTGGAGTTTCTGCTGTCAGCCAAATTGAAGTTCAATGCCTCATCCGACTGTTCGACCCTAAATATTTCAGTTATAGGCATACGCCCTTGCAATTGCATGGTAGTAAAGGAGAGAGGGTAGGCAAAAAGAGAGCTTACCCCAAGCATCAGCAAGAGGGTTGCCATACTCATATGCTTCTTTTTCATATGCAACTCCTTCAAGTAGCAAACATCTACCTATGCATAGTGTAATCAGCAACAAAACAAGTGTCAAGAGTAATCGCTAGTGTTTGCTATAAAGAAACAAAAAAACTAATTAGATGGTATCATATTGTTCACCTATAACAAATTACAATAATTTTACCTGATGTCATAGGATAGGCACCCTACTCCACTTGACATCCTACACGTCAAACATCTACGATAAAGCAGTTTTATGGGCCCGTAGCTCAGATGGATAGAGCGTCTCCCTCCGGAGGAGAAGGCCGCGCGTTCGAATCGCACCGGGCTCATCAGAGGGGAAGTCCTATCGGCTTCCCCTCTTTTCATCTCCTTGTTCCTAAAGGAGTTCTACACAGGGTCGGGTTCACTCTGTCTGAAAGGTTCGACAATGGCATGCAAGCGTATATCACGACTGCTCTCTCCCACCCTGATCTCAAACTGCCCCTCAGTGGCAACAAACTTCCAAGCATCTGTCCTATAATGGCTGAAGGCATCCTCAGAAAGCTCAAACGCAACCTTTGCCCTCTGTCCTGGGGCAAGAGCTACCTTGGTAAACGCCTTCAGCTCCTGATCAGGACCAAAGAAGGCTGGAGAGAGCTCATGCACGTAGAGCTGGATGGAGGCAGAACCTTGCACATCCCCACTGTTCTCCAATGTGAAAGAGACTGAAATTGAACCTGTAACTGGCTCTGTCTTGGTCACCTTGAGATCAGAGTAGGTGAAATCGGTATAGGAGAGTCCATGACCAAAGGGGAAGAGCACCTTCTCCCTCTCCGTATCGAACTGCCGGTAGCCAACCAGAAGAGCCTCGCTGTACTCGAGGTCTTGGACATACCGCACAGTGGGGTCTCCCTGCCCTCCCCTGATCTGCTTCAGGGAAGTATGGGCATAGGCGGGGGGATAGTTCTGCATCGAACGATAGTCAAAGAGCTCCATTGCGATCGTGAACGGCAGTTTTCCCGAGGGATTCACCCTGCCGAAGATGATGTCGGTGAGGGCCTTGGCTGTGCTGGAGCCCAGGAAGAATGCAAAGAGCAGCGAAGGAATCGCATCAATGAAGGGTGTGAGATGCACTGCCCCTCCGCTTTGCACCACCACGATGCACTTGCTGTTCAACTTAGCTGCACGCTGTATCGCTGAGACCTCCCCCTTCGGGAGGGACCAACTCTTGTCGTAGGCCTCGCTCTCCAGGACATGGTCAAAGCCGGTTACCATGATCAGTGCATCGGATGAGGCCACCATATCGCGGTATGCCCTCCTCTTCTGCCAGGAGGCGGGCAACAGCACCACCTCCACACCCTCTTCGGCGAGCATTGCATCGGCAAAGGTGGGCACACTCTCCAAGGGAATGACATGGGAAGAGCCACCGCCAGAGGCATTCTTGTACGCATTCGAACCACCGACGCAGATGAGCATGCCCTCCTTCTTCCTCAGGGGAAGCAGGGCCTGCTCGTTCTTGAGCAGAACCACCGACTCCTTGGCAACCGAGAGGGCGACCTCACGATGCGCTTCGTTTCCCACCTGTATTGCAGGATCGATAAGGGGCCTGGAAAAGAGCCCTGCCTTCTCATATGCAGTGAACAGGTGCAGAAGTTTCGCATCAATGCTACGCATAGGGACCGACCCCTCGACCAGGGCCTTTCTTACCTTCTCGGGGGCAAACCACCTTGGTCCTGGCATCTCAAGGTCGACCCCATCCGTGAGGGCTTGTTCTGTTGAGTACAGGGAGTTCCAGTCGGAAATGACCAGGCCATCGAAACCCCACTCGTTACGAAGGATTGCATCCAGGAGGTAGGGATGCTCACTGGTATAGGTGCCGTTGACCTGGTTGTAACTGGTCATGACTGCGAGCACCCCAGCCTCCACCGATCGTTTGAAGGCGGGCAGGTAGATCTCCCTGAGAGTGCGTTCATCGACTACTGAATTACTCTTGTGCCGGTCATATTCGCTGTTGTTGCAGGCATAGTGCTTTACTGTTGCTATGACCTTTTCAGACTGTACCCCTTGGATATAGGCAGCGGCGATCTCGCCGGCAAGAAAGGGATCTTCACCACAATACTCGAAATTCCGTCCACAGACCGGGACCCTTGCAATATTTACCCCGGGACCCAACAGGACACCAACGCCAAGAGCGCGACACTCACGCCCCAAGACACTGCCCACCTTTGCAAGCAGGTCCCGGTTGAAGGTCGCTGCCATCGCCACCATTGCCGGGAAGTCCGTAACCGGTGCTTTCCACCCCCTCAGGCCCATGCTGGCATCACTTGTCCATACGCTCTTCAGACCAAGACGCTCTACACCTGGGATACAGAACTCGTCGATACCTGACAACAAGGAGATTTTTTCCTCTTCGTCCAGCTCCCTGAGCAGTCGCTTCGCCAGGGACTTCTCCTGGGAAGGGGGAAGGATGAGATGCATCGCAGAACCATCGACTAGGGGGGGAATGGGAGCGAGCATCTCCTGCATCTTTTTCTGTATGAATCGCTTGAATGCCACCTGAAACCCTTTCATAGCCTGGTCTCCCCCTTAGTATATGCCAATTGTAGCATACCAAGCCTTGCCATTGGATGGAAAAAATCGTTACTCTAGGGATATGAGCATACGAGTACTCTTTTTAGGTGAGATTGTAGGGAAACCCGGCATTCAAACCATAAAAAGCGCGTTGAAGAACCTTCGCGAAGAAAAACAGATCGACCTTGTCATTGCAAACGGAGAGGGAGCGACAGGAGGCTTCGGCCTCGGGCGGGCCCACTCCATGCAACTTTTGAAGCTAGGCATAGACCTCCTCACCGGAGGCGAGAAGATCTACTATAAGATGGATATGGTGGAGTTCATAGCAAAGAATCCCAGCATCCTCAGACCCGCCAACTACCCTCAGCAGAATCCAGGCAGGGGTGTACGCTACCTCACCGTCAAGGAGAGCAAGGTCTGTGTCATCAACCTGCTGGGCAATGCAAACTTCCCCCGCACCCATCTTGCAAACCCCTTTACCCTGGCCCAGATGCTCGTGGAAAAGGCAAGGGAGGATGGATGCATCCCGTTGGTGCAGTTCCACGCATCCACCACAGCAGAGGAACTTACCATGGGCTTCATGCTGGATGGAAAGGTTGCCGCTGTCATCGGTACGCACAACAAGGTGCAGACATCCGATGCAAGGATCCTCAAGAAAGGAACTGCATACATAACTGACAACGGCAGATGTGGAAGCCAGACCAGTGTTGGAGGTTTTGATCCTGAGACAGAGATCATGAAGCAGATAAGCCAGGTCCCACTACGATCGAGTGAGTGCTGGGATGACCTTGCCCTGGTAGGGGTTATCGTGGAGATAGCCGACGATGGCAAGGCGAGTAGCATTGAACCCATCAAGGTTCCTGTGCTGCCAAGACAGGAAACATAGCATGTACGAAAATGTAACGGTTAAGCGAATATTCGAGGACAAGAGCATAGAGGTCTCCTGCGACTCCTCTGCCTGCAGCGGATGCAAGGGGGAAACCTTCTGTAACACCAAAGGCAAAATCTTTGAGGCGGCAAACCCCCTCAACCTTCCCTTGGAGGAAGGTATGGAGGTGGAGCTCTATCTCAAGAGTTCATCAACCATCTTCAGCATCCTGTTCACCCTCATCTTTCCCCTAGCCCTCTTCCCCCTTGCCTACTACCTTGCAAAGGTAGCAGGCCTTGGAGAGGTGACAGGCATGTTTGTGGGATTGGGGGGCATCATAGCAGGGTTTGTCCTTGTCTGGGCCTTCTTCAAGGTCCACAAGGCACGCTATATCCCCCAGATACTCAGGATCATCGCTGAGGAACTATGATCGCTTTCTTAGACAATTTACGATTGCCCAAACGCAAAAGGGCAGGTATACTCACACCTATGACCAGTAAAAGCTTTCTTGGCATGATTCTTGCACTACTTTTTCTCTCACTCTCATCCTGCACGATGGAGAGCCAAGTACCGCTGACCTCGAAAACCTATGAATTTCCTGATATCAGCCTGACAGAGGCAACCTATATCCTAGGCAGAAGCGGAGAATCTCCCCTAACCATTACAGCTGCTGAAATAGCAATCTTTGAAAAGACCAGCGAGGCACAGCTGAAGGGCCTGCAGTTTGCCCAGATGGACCAACAGGGAGAAGCCCTGCTATCAGGGAGGGCGGACTCGGCTACAGTGAACACCGAAACCTATGATGCCCACCTGTTTGGCAATATCCTGGTAACCCAAGCCCAGGAGGACTTCACCATCGAAGCCGAACAACTTCTCTGGCTCCATGATGAACAGAGTATCCAAAGCACCGGGGAGCAATCGGTTCGCATCGTCTTCGATGGCGGACAGACGCTCGAAGGCCTTGGGTTCAAGGGAAACCTGAAGAGTGGCACCTATGAGTTCACCCAACAGGCACAGGGGGTGTTGCTCAAATGAGAAAGCACCTTGTTTCAGCCCTTATCCTAGGCATGCTTCTCCTGCTTTCCCTCCCTGCACAGGAGATATCCTTCAAAGGTGGATCGACTCGCATGAAGATGCAACAGGGATCGGAGACAATACTTCTGGACAACGGTGCAGAGGTGCAGGTCGACTCGCTTGTGTTGCGTGCAACCACCATAGAGCTCTATGGCAAGGATTTTCGGTTTGTCCGCTGTGAAGGGGATGTATCCCTGGAGGATGGAGAGAGGGGCATAGCCCTGGTAACCAGCTCACTCTTGTTTGACAGGCTCGAGGAGACGTTGCTGATCGACAGCTGGGTGGAACTTGAGGATACCAACAACCAGGTTGCAGCCTCTGCGGGGAGGATGGAGTTCTTCCTGAAGGAAGGCATCGTCCTGTTGCAGGTCCAGGCGAGACTACTCAAGCATACAGACGATGAGCCGATGATCTGCCGCAGTGACTTCATGACATTTGACCGCGACAAGCAGATGCTGGACCTGAAAGGCAGGGCAAGCATAGTCTGGAAGCCCGATACCTATGAGGCGCAGAGCATCACCGTGAACCTCAAGACTGACGAGATCAGGATGGAAGGGTCCATCAAGGGGACGATCCATGGATAGAAGCGTACTTGAGGTAGTGAACCTTGCAAAGGCCTATGGGAAAAAAGAGGTAGTCAAGGATATCTCCTTTTCCATGCAGGCAGGTGAGATCATTGGTCTTTTGGGTCCCAACGGTGCGGGTAAGACCACCACATTCTACATGATAGTAGGGTTCCTCAAGCCCAAACGTGGCACCATCCTCCTTGACGGGAAGGACATCACTACCCTTCCAATGTATGTCCGATCAAAGAGGGGGCTCTCCTACCTTCCCCAGGAACCCTCGATCTTCCGCAAGCTCAGCGTGGAGGACAATATACGCCTGGTCGTACAGACGCGCTCAGACCTGGATAGGTTCGAACAGGAACAGCTTGTCGAGGAGCTGCTTGTGGAGTTTGGCATCGCAGAGGTGCGCAAGCAGAAGGGTTACACCCTCAGCGGGGGAGAAAGGCGTCGTACCGAGATCGCCAGGGCGTTGGGCTGTAGTCCCCGCTTCCTCCTGCTGGACGAACCCTTTGCGGGGATCGACCCCAAGGCTGTCTATGAGATCAAGCAACTTATCCGCAGTCTTGCCTCAAGAGGCATAGGCATCCTACTCACCGACCACAATGTACGGGACACCCTCTCGATAACCTCCTCTTCCTACATCATAAATGAAGGGTCAATCCTGGTTTCAGGGGGGAAGCAGGACCTGCTTTCCAACCGGATTGCACGTGAGATATATTTTGGCGAAGATTTTGAGGGGGATCTCTGATGGCTCTTTCACTCTCCCTAACCCAGAAGCAACAGCTCAAGCTCAGTCCCCAGCTGTTGCAATCCTTTGAACTGATGGCACTCCCCCTTGCGGAGCTGCAGCAGAAGATTGCCGCCGAGATAGAGACAAACCCTGCCTTGGAGATTCCCTCTACCCGTGAGGCCTCATTTGAGGCTTTTGCTGAGAAAAACCAGGCTAGGGACAATGAAAAATTCAGTGATGACTACTCTGACTCATCCAGCTATGGAAGCGACCGTGGGGGGTATGACACCGATGCTTCCGACCGTCAGCAGAACTTCATGGAGAATGCCCTCAGCGATGAGGAGACTCTGCAGGAACATCTCTTGAGCCAGCTTGGCTGTGAGACCCTGAGCGAAGAGGAGTATGAGGTGGGGATGCTGCTCATCACCAACCTCGATGCGAACGGCTTTCATGTCCAGGAGCCACTTGGGCTCCTGAAAAAGGATCAGAGATCCCTGTTCGCCCCTATGCTGGAGATACTCCATCGCTTCGACCCCCCTGGTATCGGGGTGAAGGACTGGAGGGAGTCACTCATACTCCAGGCCAGGACCAAGGGAATGGAGGGCGCGGAGTTGGAGAGTTTCTCCTGTCTTGTCAACGATAACCTGGAACTGATGCGGGCGAACAAACAGGCCCAAGTGGCAAAGAACCTGGGTATCGAACTTGAAGAGTTGGATGAACTGTACACCTTCCTCAAGACCCTTACACCCTATCCCGGCCAGGGCTTCGCAAGTGGACCTGAGCTCTATGTTATCCCTGACATCTCCATTCGCAAGGTGGAGGGCGAGCTGCTGTTGCGCATGAACAGCTCCTCGTTGCCGGACCTAAGGATAAACAGTGAGTTTGAAGCGTTCTCCCTGGAGAAGGAGATACCAAAGGAGACCCAGACCTACATCCAGGACCAGCTCAAGCGGGCAACATCGCTGATGTTCCAGGTCCAGCTTCGCAACCAGACCCTCTATAAGGTGGGTCAGGTCCTTGCGGAAAAGCAGAAGGACTTCTTCCTTTCAGGGCCAGAGTTCATACAGCCACTGACCCAAAAGAGTGTGGCAGACCAGATAGGGGTCCACGAGACCACCGTCAGCCGCATCTCCACCGCCAAGTGGATAGATACGGATTGGGGGATAATTCCTATCAAGAGGCTATTCAGCAGTGCTGTGGGAGAAGAGGGCGAACAGGTGTCCAAGCATGCTGCCAAGGAGATCATCCGCCAGATCCTGGATGAGCACCAGGGTAAGAAAGCCCTATCGGACCAGAAGATATCCGACCTGCTCAAGGAGCGTGGGATCTCTGTAGCAAGAAGGACGGTGGCGAAATATCGCAATGAGCTGAATATCGACCCCTCCTTCATCAGGGGAACAAACTGATAGCCAAGCCTTGGATGCAAAGAAGGGGCACAATCGTGCCCCTCCAGAATTATTACACTATCAGCGTGATCAATGCTCCTTTATCTTGCCCTTTTCCTTTCTGGCAACAGCCTCGATCTTGTCCACCAGCATCTCTATGCCTTCAAACAACTCGTAACAGTCATAGCTGACCATCTTGAACGTGCCCCAGGAAAAGTGAATCTTCGCATCCAAGTGAAAACCTTGTCCTTCGGTCTCCCTGGTCATAACGATGTCCAAGTCATGAAGGTAATCTTCGGCGAATTGCAACTTCTGCAATTTCTTGTCCAAAAAAGCTCTGGTCTCGTCACTAGGATTGTAACGGATGCCTCTTACTGTCAAATTCATAAGTCCTCCTTTGACTAAGGTCCTATCTCAAAGATAAGGCTTCCCAAGCAATACGTCAATGGACAAATATTCCCTTCCAGCTACAATGACACGTACCTTGAGGACATTCTCTTGTCATGCATAGGTATACCATGGCGAAAAAAAGCTCACTAAGGAGAAATCAGGGGTTGCAGAACAAAAGTAACAACTGTATAGTAAAAACTGATAGGGAGTCTCTCTCCCCCAAGGAGATTACGATGTCGGAGTTTACGATTCTTGACCTTCTTGACCTCGACCTGAAGGAACACAACCATCTCAGCCTGATATGCATTGCAGGCAGGACAGGCCTTTCCAGGAAGATCACAACCAGCAAGATTAGCCGTCCGGGTCTCCCCCTCAGCGGTTTCTTCGAGGAGTTCAGCAACAACAGCATCCAGGTCTTCGGACGAGGAGAACAGGCGTACCTACAGAAGCTGGAAGCCGAGCACAACCTCTCGAGCATTGAGAGGCTCTTCAAGTATGACATTCCCTGTTGTGTCTTTTGCGATGGTGCTGACCCAAGCCCCCGCTTTACCTCACTTGCCGAAGAGACAGGCACAGCAATCCTCAAGACCGACCTTCTCTCATCAGATTTCTCCCGAAGGCTCTACCAGACCCTGGATGAGGTCTTTGCACCCACTCAGACCATCCATGGGGTACTTGTGGAGGTCTATGGCATTGGAGTGCTCATCACCGGCGAAAGTGGAGTCGGCAAGAGTGAGACAGCCCTGGAGCTGATCGAACGTGGGCACCGCCTCATCAGTGATGATACGGTTCGGCTTCGGAACATCAGCGACAACTTCATCATCGGCATGGGAGAAAACCCCCTGCTTGCCCACCATATGGAGATTCGGGGTCTGGGAATCCTGAACCTGGCAAACCTCTTCGGTGTCGGGGCCATACGTGACCGCAAGCAGGTACAGCTCTCAGTCAAGCTTGAACCCTGGGATGCAAAGAAGAACTATGACCGTGTTGGCGAAGGCTCGCTACATGACAACTATCTTGGCATCGACATCCCGATGGTCCTCATCCCCGTCAAACCCGGGCGCAACATACCGGTCATCATAGAGACTGCGGCAAGAAATGAACGGTTGAAAAAATTGGGGTATTATTCTGCCAAGGAGTTCGATCAGAGCGTACTCAAATGGTTGGAGAGCGAATCTGCAAGAAATATGTACAACATCAATGAGGAGACGCACTGATGGTCACACGAGAGATTAAGGTATGCAACAGGGCAGGCATCCATGCACGCCCTGCTGCGAATATCGTGAAGGTCGCCAATAAGTTCGACAGTGAACTTTTCCTGGAAAAGGGCACCATGAAGATCAACGGCAAGTCCATCATGGGTATCATCACCCTGGGGGCCACCTACCAGAGCACCCTCACCATGATATGTGAAGGCCCTGAGGAAGAAGCGATGGCTGACGCCATCGAGGCTCTGTTCCAGAACAGGTTCGAGGAGTAAGAAGATGCGTGAACTGACCCAAAGACAGAAGGATGTGGCTCTCTTCATAAGCCAATTTATCAGGAAGAACAACTATGCCCCCTCTGTTCGTGACGTTGCCGAGAACTTTGGATTTTCGGTTAAGGCGGCCCACGATCACATCAAGGCCCTTGAGACAAAGAACGTCATCAGGACCACCGATGGCATCTCCCGTTCCATTGAAATTATCGGGGAGGAGTATATTCCCCGTGAGGAGATGATCAGCATCCCTGTGCTGGGTACCATCGCAGCAGGGGTCCCCCTGATGAGTGAAGAGAATATCGAGTATCTGCTCAATCTTCCCATTTCCATGATCAATACTACCCACAGCACCTATTTTGCCCTCAAGATTCGTGGTGAAAGCATGATAGAGGCTGGCATCTTCGATGGTGACATCGCCATCATCAGGAAGTGCGAGACTGCCAATACCGGTGATATCGTTGCAGCTTCTGTAGGTGAGGAAGAACCGGGAATAACCCTCAAGGGCTACTACCCCTCCAATGGAAATATTGAACTGCGTCCTGCAAACTCTGCACTCGGTCCCATCATCACGCGCGAGTGCAAGATCCATGGCAAGTTGCATCTTCTGATGAGGACCTACGCATGAGCTCTTCTGTCCATCTCCTGCTCGGCCCTGAAACCGGCGATAAGGAGCTGTTGCTCAAGCAGATCCGGGACTCTCTTAAAAAGGAGACAGGCAGTGATCTGGAGATGCATCGCTTCTACCCCTTCGAAACAGAGAAAGGGGAGATTTTTGTAGCGTTGAACAACAACTCACTCTTTGCCGATCATCGCCTGGTCATCCTAAGCCAGGCTGACACCCTCAATTCCCCCATGGTGGATGCCCTGGTCGATTACATCGCACACCCCAGTGACTCAGCTACCCTGGTGATCATCTCCAACGAGCTGTATATCGCATCAAAACTGATGAAAGCAGTCCCCAAGGAGAACACCAGGACCTTCTACGAACTTTTCGATAACCAGAAGTTCGGATGGGTACAGAACTTTTTCCACAAGTATGGGCTTTCCATCAACCCCGATGCAATAGAGCTGTTGCTCTCGATGGTCGAGAACAACACCCAGGAGCTTCGTACCATCTCCAGCCAACTCACCCTCTTCTGGAAAACGGGAGACCAGGGGGGCCCAATAACAGAAGACGACATCCAGACCTATATCCACCACAGCAGGCAAGAAGATGCCTTCACCCTCTTTCCCTACATAGTGAAAGGAGATCTCAAGGCAAGCATAGCATCCCTGCATGCAATCCTGGGAAGTGGAGACAGCTCCAGTGGCATTCTGCTGGTATCGGGCCTGCTGTGGCAATTCAGACGCCTGCTCTCCATCCAGGAGCAGATGCAGGGTGGTGCAAGCGAGTATGAGGCCTTCACCGGGGCAAAGGTGCTGGGCAAGGGTTCTGCGATACGCAGTCCCCGTGACAAGAGTGTCTACCATCAGGGAAGGCAGACCTACTCCGTCGAGGAGTGCAGGGCCATCATCATCGCCCTGGCTGAAGCTGATATAGAGAGCAAGGAAGCAGGGTCTGAGATGTTGCCTATCGTATTGGAAAGGATGCTCTACAGGATTGTCGCTTGCAAGGGAAGGCCTCTTTCCCTTGTAGGATTTGCTTCGCTCTAGAGATTGAGCTGTTTCAGCAGACGCTGTGCGACAGCAAGGGGGATGCTCCCCTCCCTTGCAAGCTCTTCGGGCTGCTTGTTGAGCATCACCTCCAGACTTCCAAAAATCTTCATCAGGGCCATGCTCCTCTTCTTCCCTATCCCCTCCACTGATTGCAGCAACTGGAACGAGGCGTCGCGGCTTCTGGCAGCCTGGTTGGCACTGGTGGCAAACCGGTGGCACTCGTCGCGTACAGCTATGACCAGGCGCAGTGCCTCGCTATATTCGGGCAACACCAGTGGGGGGCGCTCGTCATCAAAGATGATGGTCTCAAACTTCTCCGCTATGCCTATGACAGGGATGTCAAACATACCCAGGTCATCAAGGACCTCACGTACGGCATTGACCTGCCCCTTTCCCCCATCGATGATCAGCAGGCCAGGTCTTTCCAGATTCTCGTTGAGTATCTTCGTATACCGCCTTGCAGATGCCTCACGCATTGCCTCGTAATCATCAACCCTACCCTCCAGGCTCTTGATGTTGTACCTACGGTAGTTGGGCTTGTCCGGATTTCCATCACGGAAGGATATGAGGGATGCCACTGTGTACTTTCCCGATAGCTGGGCAATGTCAAAGCCTTCGATGAGCGAGGGGGGGGAACTCAGGCTCAGAACCTGGGCAAGTTCGACCAGAGCCTGGGTATTGTCCTTGCTCTTCAGACGCTTCTCCACATCGCGCGAAGCATTCTCCCTGGCCATTCTCAGGATTCTGTAATGCTTGCCTTCCACAGGAAGGCTCACCTCAAGACGCCCCCCCAGCAGTTCTGAGAAGAACTGTCTGATGAGGGTGATGTCGATCTCATGGGAGACATAGAGGAACTGGGGCAGTTTCATGCCATCGGCATAGTACTGCACCAGGAAGTTGAGCAGCGTCTCTGTCTCCTCACCCAAGGTCTCTGCCCGGTAGAGAGCACGCCCGATGAGCCTGCCATCACGCATCTGCATCAGGGAGATAGTGCACAGCGTCCCTCGCATCTCGATAGCCGCATAGTCGCGGCTCTCCTGGGCAAAGTCCTGCACCATCTGTTCGCTACTTGTGGTGATGATGGCATCTATCTGGTCACGCTTGATGGCCGCCTCCTCAAAGTTGAGGACCTTGCTTGCAGCTTCCATCTCGGCTTTGAGTCGTTTTATCAGGGCATCGGTCTTTCCTTCCAGCAGATCGACTACAGCCTCCACAGAACGGCCGTACTCCTGCTCAGAAACCAAGCCGGCACAGGGACCGCTGCACAAGCCGATATGATAGTAGAGGCAGGGCTTGTCACGTTTGCGCAGGGGAATCCCACACCGGCGAAGGGGAAAGAGCTTCTCGATAAGGCCAAGGTAGAGGTCGAGCTTTCCTCCGTCGGGAAAGGGGCCGAAGTACCGTGAACCATCATCGATGATCCTGCGGGTCTTGAATACCTTGGGAAACTTCTCGTTGGTGATGCGAATCAGCAGATAGCTCTTCCCATCTTTCAGGGAGATGTTGTAGTGCGGCGAGTATTTCTTGATGAGGTTGTTTTCCAGTACCAGCGCCTCAAACTCGTTGCCGGTGATAATGTACTCTATCTGGGCAATCTTCTTCACCAGGGCTGCTGTCTTGGCACTGCGGTTTGCCAGAAAATAACTGACCACCCGCTTCTTGAGGTCCTTTGCCTTCCCAACATAGATGATGGAGCCAGTCTTGTCCTTCATCAGATAGACACCGCTGGCATGCGGAAGCTCCCTAGCCTGTTCGCTGGGAGAAACAGATTCTGCTACCTCAATGCCAAAGCTCTCTATCTCGGTGAGGGTACTGTAGGGCTTTTTCTCATCACTCATGTAGTGATAAGGATACTCATTGGAACGTGTTTTGGCAATCGGGGGCCAGAACAATGCCGCAGGGGGATACCCTCTCATCTGAAAGAGATTCTTGCTGGAACCATCCCAAAGTCAGGGGCTTTGGGATGGCATTGAAAGAGAAATTCCAGAAGAGAGTTGCAACAATAGCATATGTTTTGGGAAAGCAATACAAAACACTACAAATCCTCTCTTGTTTTCTGTTATTTACGTGGTATACACTATGCTCCATTACTGAACAGGAGCATACAGGACGATGGGCAGACGAAACGATGCAGTCAAGGTATATGAAGTACCGACCTACAAACAGATGTTTCCTTACATCATGCCCAAACGGTGTGATTCGCTTGTGTTTCAAAACATGGTGCTGGACCTGACAAATGCTATTGCGTTCATCAAGGAGAACAAACGCTCTGACGGTTCCAACTATAGGATATTTGAGCTTTTCATCGCTGCCCTGGTGAGGACCATCACCCTCAGGCCAGAACTGAACAGGTTTGTGGCAAACTACCAGTATTGGCTACGTGATGACCTTTCAGTCAACTTCTTTGTGAAGGAGGACTATACCGACGACTCACCCGAACACAGTATGCCGGTATACTTCGCCCCTGAGATGACCCTGGATGAGATGGCCACGATCATCGATGATGCGATCATAGCACAACGAAAACCTTCCAATGAGACAGTCACCGACAGGGTGAACATTTTCTTCCTGAAATTCCCCAAGACCTTCATCCGGATGGTAGCTAGTTTTATCTCTATGCTTGACCGTCATGGGAAAGTGCCGAAGGCCTTGAGTGATGCCGATGGCCTGCACACCACCGTATTCATCAGCAACATGGGCAGCATAGGTCTTGGTGGAGGGAGTCCCCACCACCATCTCTTTGAGTGGGGCACCACCAGCCTGTTTGTTACGATGGGAAGACTGAAAAGGGTCCGTAAGACAGTCGGAGATACGAAAACCCATATTGATACCATGGAGGTGGGCTTCACCGTCGATGAGAGGATCACCGACGGTTTCTACTTCACCAAGTCCATCAAGCTGTTGCAGGACCTGTTGAACGACCCACTCCAGTTGACCCTAAGGCCTATTCTGCCCCCTCGACCTCTGACAAAGAAGCAGTACAAGGAAAAACTGAAGGCAGCGAGGAAGGCAGCCCAGAATGCGGGACAGAAGGCTACAAAAAAGTCTAGCTGAGCTTTGAGTCAAAGAGCTCCCTGGCCCTTCCTTTCAGGGGATTCTCCTCGCCCTGAAGCACTGCCTTGAGGGCGGCAAGTTCGTTGGCACTGAAGGTCTTTGCTCCCCTCTTGTGCTCCTCAAAGGCTTCTGTAGCTATGGGACACACCTTACGGATCATCTCGAGGATGGTCTGGGCGTAGATGCGAATCTCGTACTGGGCATGCTCGTCCAGACGTAGTTGCAAGAAGTGGAAGAGGTTGTGCAGGTCCATCTGCCAGTACCATTCGGTATAGAGGCTGAGGGGAAGGTCTATCCTTGCAAGTTCCCTGGCAATGCCCATATCAAGCAGTTTCTGATAGGTCTCATAGCTTCGCTTCTGGTCTTCTGCAAGCAGGGTGAGCACCTCTTGGGCAACAGCGGGCTCGACAGCTTCAGCCTTCCTGCCCTGCTTGTTATCTTCACTCTGATAGTTTATGTGCCCGGGATCGGGGCGATAGCAGTCGTCGCTCATGACGCTGTACCTACCGCTTATCTCATTGACACGCCCTGTCCGGTGGCGTATCCACTGTCTGGCCACAAAGATCGGCATGCGCACGTGGAAGGTAAAGTTGACCTGCTCAAAGGGTGAGGTATGGTCGTTGCGCAGCAGGTAGGTGATCAGGCCCTTGTCCTGGCGGTAAGTCTTTGTGCCACTGCCATAGGAGACACGGGCACTCTGTACGATGCGTTCATCACTTCCCAGATAGTCTACAAGACGAACGAAACCGTGATCGAGGACAGGGTACTCCTTGTCCAGAATCTCTTCAGCAGCAGGTACGATACAGTGGGCCATGGTCAACTCCTCATAGGTTCTCCCCAGGATACAGGGTATTCGCAGATATGGTTACTATTCAATCGTCATTCCTATCAGTAAGGCAGAATATCTGTGAACCAATTCTTCTCTTGCTCCATTATGCAAACAACAGGCCCAAAGGGCAACCTGCCTAAAGCAGATTCATCCTTCCCAGCAGGACAGCAACTCCTGCCGAAACGGCTGTCTCGGTCCTGAGGATCCTCTCCCCTAGGGAGGCAGGCATGAATCCGGATGAGAGAAAGAGCTCACGTTCCCGATCAGAGAAGCCCCGCTCCCCTCCAATGGCCAGCACGACAGGTGGTTGCAGGGAAGCAAGGGATGAGAGGCTCTTTGCCTCCATCACATTGTCCAGTACTATCCTGGTCCCATACCCTTCGGTCAGGCCTATCGCCTCCCCTGCTGTTCTTGTGAACACTACCTCACTGACACCGGTCTCTCCACTTTGCATCGCCCCATCGAGGAGGATCGAGTGATACTCCCCATTCGTATAGAGCTTGGCATCGGCATAGGATTTCTCTGCGGTGTCAGTTCCGCTAAGGATAATCTTCTCCACCCCTAGGCTCACCGCCTCCCTCAGGATGCGTCTCATGCAGATGGGTCGGACCTGGGCGACGATAAGGGTCACAGGATAGAGGGGTTTCGCCGCTTCTGTTGCCTTGAAGCTGAAATGGAGGTTCTGCTCGTCCATCCAAAGGATGGTCGCAACCCCTTGTACGCTGTTGACCTCTCCTGCAAGGAATTGTCCCCCTACGCCCAGTTTTAGGATTTTTTGTATGTGTAGGGCGCGGTAATCGTGGAGAGGAAGGCTGTTTTCCGCATCCAAATGGGTAAAAAGGATGATATTCATGGTCGGAACTATAGCATGATGGGCCCGAAGAAAGATAGAGTGGAAAGCATGAACAGAAGAGCCATATACATTGCAACAACACACGACTGTGCTGCCAACCTGGCAGGAGAGTCGTACCTGATCAAGGAAGAGCTGGAACATATCCTCTATTTGTGGGTGAATGACCCTTGTATTGTCATCGGGCGTTTCCAGAATCCCTACAGCGAATGCAACCTCGAGCGGATGGATGAGGATGGGGTGCAGCTGGTACGCAGAAAAAGTGGAGGGGGTGCTGTCTATCATGATGGGGGAAACCTCTGCTTTACCCTCATAGGGAACAAGGAGACCTCCACAAAGGAGGAAAACTTTGCCCTGATCCTTGCAGGCCTGGCAAAACTCGGCATCAAGGCCGAGCTATCCGGGCGCAATGACATCCTCAGTGAGGGAAAGAAGATTTCAGGCAATGCGTTTCAGACCACTGCCACAAAGTTCTGCCACCATGGGACACTGCTCATAACCAGCGACCTCTCTGTCATGGCAAACTACCTTACCCCCAGTTCCACCAAGCTGGCATCCAAGGCGGTAAAATCTGTCGCCTCCCGAGTCGGCAACCTCAGCGAAGTAAAGAAGGACATTACCACGCAAGAGGTCGAACAGGCCCTCATAGAGGCGTTTTGCGACAAGTATGGACCGACCCATGTCACCCCGATCGACTTCAAGCAGCTCAAGGAGGCTCAAGCCGATTACCATCAGTTTGGGGACAGGGCCCTGATATTGGAGAAGACCCCCCAATTCACTCACTTTCTGCATCATAGGTTCAGTTGGGGTGAGTGTTCGCTCCATATGGATGTGCACAAGACGAAGATCCAACAGGTGCGCCTGTTTACCGATGCGTTGGATACGTCCCTACCTGGAAGAATCGTACAAAAACTGGAGGGCCTTTCGTATGCCAAGAGTGCCCTCCTGGAAGCGGGAATTGATTGTCCTGAGAAAGATGTGCAGGAGATGCTCACCTTCCTCGTAGACCAGCTCTAGAGCCCTTCCCTACCGTATATCTCGATCATACCACGCAGGCGGTCGACCCTCCATCCTTCCACAGCATCGACGCTTGCCAGGCGCCAGCTCCAGTTGCTCATCCCGACTGTCGAGGGAACGTTCATACGTGCCTCCGCACCCAGGTCAAGCAGGTCCTGCATGGGCAGTATGGCATCCTTGGAGGCCGAAAGCAGCATGACGCGGATCAACTGCCAGACTATCTGGTCATCAGGAGCCTCAAGGTAGCGACGCACCTTGTCCTTGGTCACAGGATCCAGAGCCTCATACCACCCTCGTGAGGTATTGTTATCGTGGGTTCCTGTATAGATGACGCTACTGTACTGGCAGTTATGGGGAAGGTATGCGTTGGTCGTATCCAGCTTACCGTTCTTCAGGCCAAAGGCAAACTGCAGGATTTTCATGCCGGGAAGGTTGTTTTCATCACGAAGTTCTTCCACATCCTCAGTTATGACGCCCAAGTCCTCAGCTATGAGGGGAATGTCATCACCAAGGGCATCTTTCAATGCGGCAAACAGCTTCTTCCCAGGGGAAGGAACCCACTTGCCGTTCATGGCTGTCTTCTCCCCTTTGGGAATCTCCCAGTATGCTGCAAAGCCCCTGAAGTGGTCGATCCTGATGATGTCACACACTTCGAGGGTTTTCTCGATGCGTTTGATCCACCAGGCAAAGCCACTCTTCTCATGCTCTTTCCAGTCATAGACAGGATTGCCCCAGTGCTGGCCCTCGTCGGAGAATGCATCGGGGGGAACACCGCTGGAAGCGGTCTGTAGCCCTTGTGCATCCATTTTGAACAGAGGTCGGTTTGCCCATGCATCGACGCTGTCCGGTGCTACAAAAATGGGAATGTCCCCAATGATGGAGATTCGGTTCTTGTTGGCATACGCCTTAAGTTTTGCATACTGTTCAAAGAACAGGTACTGCAAGGCCTTGATGCGCTCTATTTCAACGGCATAGGTCAGGCGGGCTTCAGCCAGTGCCTTCTCTTCACGCAGACGAAGGGGCTTTGGCCAGATCGTATGCCAACGCGAATCGTTGTACACGCCGCACAAGACCTGGTAGAGGGCATAGTCATCGAGCCACCAGCTGTTCTTTGTACAAAAAAGAGCGTACTGCTTTACTACCTCGACCTCTGTGTCTGCAAGCAGTGCATCAGAGGCCTTTATGAGGAGGGGTTCCTTGAAGGCCCTGACTTTTTCATAGTCGATGCGGTCGATCGGGAATTCAGGGGTTGAGAGAACGTCTTCCAAGTCGAGATACCCTTCATATGCAAGGGTTTTCAGATCGATGAGCAATTCATTTCCCGCAAAGGTAGAACGGGCTGCATAGGGAGAGTCCCCATAGCCGGTAGGACCGAGCGGAAGAATCTGCCAAAGTGTTACTTTGGCGCTCTTGAGCAGGTCGACGAAGGCAAATGCTTCGTCGCCAAAGCTTCCAATTCCATGTGCCGAAGGCAATGATGTTGGGTGCAACAGCACACCACATCTTCTTTGAAGGTGTTCCATGTCTGTAACTATACCCTATTGTTGGTGTTTTTGCCTATTGGTGGCTCTGTTTCAATTACTACCTGCTTGCTTGTTCTAAGTCCTAAAATAGGGTATAATGTCACTATGAGTTCATTGCAGGATTATGTTCAGTTCAGAGTTGGGGATCACGTCGTCTATCCGTTACAAGGGGTAGGGGTCATCAAGCGCGTAGAAGAGCGCATGTTCAGAGGGACAGAGACCCTCTACTATGTCATATATCTGGACATCTCCGACATGACGGTCATGATTCCAGTAGACAAGTCAGATGAGATGGGTATCAGGGCAATTGTACCCCGAGAGGAAGCTAACGCAGCCATCGAGACCATCTCAAGCAAATATGAACCTATGCCAGTTGACTGGAAGGCACGCTATCAGATGAATGTTGACCTGCTGAGGGAGGGCTCGATAGCCTCCATTGCCAAGGTCGTCCAGGCACTCTATCACCGGAGCAAGATAAAAGAGCTTCCGGTCCAGGAGCGTAAGCTCTATGACAATGCATTGAGGCTTCTCATTGATGAGACGGCCTACTCTTTGGACAAGGACAAGAAAGAGATCGAGATGCTTGTCTTCTCCCGACTGGAGAAATAGCATGGGTTTTCCAGAACATGCGGTCATAGTCACTGCTGCCGGCAGCAGTGATAGGTTTAACAAGATGGGCCATGGGGTCAAGAAAGAGTACCTCTCCATTGATGAGCATACTGTGCTCTACCGTTCGGTGGAGCCTTTTTTACAGGTACCCAACCTACGTGCTATTCTCGTCACCCACCCAAAGGGAATGGCCGATCAATGTGCTATCGCCCTGGAAGAGATCTATGACCAGAATATCATTCCGGTCATCCTGGTAGAGGGTGGTACAGACAGACAGGATTCGGTATTCAATGCATTGAAGATGCTTGGCAGCATGTCCTTGCCGATCGATTACGTTGCCATACATGATGGGGCTCGCTGTTTTGTCACCCCGGACCTGATCATCCGCACCTTGGCTACCGCTACAGTCTTTGGTGGGGCAGTGCCCGCTCTCCCCCCTACCGACGCCCTGAAGGGCATCGATGCGAACGGGGTCATCATCAGCCATATAGAGCGAACGGAGACGGTAGCAGTCCAGACTCCCCAGATATTCCATTTTCCAGAGATCCTCACAGCCCACCAGAGTGCTGACACCAGCGAGAAGAGGTATGTCGATGATACACAGGTGTTCACTGACTTCGGCATGAGTGTGGGTATCTGTGAAGGGGAGAGGGAGAATCGAAAGATTACCTTCCTGGAGGATATTCCCAATGCAGAAGAGCAGATTGACGAATACCTGAGGATCCTCGAAGAGGGCAAGAGGAAGGCGAAGGCTGCCCTAGCACTGGAGCAGGCGATGAGCCAAATCAAGCGTGAGCAGGCAAAACCATGAGAATAGGCAGTGGTTGGGATATCCATGCATTGGTTCCGAACAGGGCCCTGATCATAGGGGGAGTCCACATCCCCCATGGCAAGGGAGAATCTGGCCATAGCGATGGCGATGTCCTCATCCATGCCATTATCGATGCCATCCTAGGGGCCTTGGCAAAAGGCGATATCGGTTCGCATTTCCCTGATACCGATCCTGCCCATAAGGATGCCGACAGCCAGGAACTCCTCAAGCAGGTCATACAGCAAGAACTACCGCCCTACTCCATAACAAATATCGACGCCACCATCATCTTGCAGAGACCTAAGCTAAGAGAGCACATTGATGGCATACGAGAGAATCTGGCAAAGATTATGAACCTCAGTATTGAACAAGTTTCCGTTAAGGCAAAGACTGCCGAAGGGATGCTCAATGAGGTGGGAAGTGGGGATGCCATCATAGCAGAGGCTACGGTCTTGCTTACTGTATAGTCTATGCCCAATCACGCCACAGGCAACCTCGCGAAAAGAAGCTCTTCTCCAACCCCTTGCTGAGGTAGCACTTCTTCAAGGACAAGCCCTTGGACGCAAGAAAAGCCTAGGCTGTGCAATGCAACAAGAATCTACTTGGCATGGTGCACTCTTTCCTACAGGGTATAGT
>CAZTXW010000027.1:0-25018 GCA_964617345.1 uncultured Sphaerochaeta sp.
AGAAAGGCACTTTTGTCCAGAAACGTCCTAGGAGCTACCAACCTATGGTTAGGAGTTTCGCATATCAGGCGTTCAACCACAATATCTTTTTCCAGATGCCTGAGAAGGCAAATACTATTTTCCACATGTCGTCGTAGGGAGGCTACACTAACCTCCCCCCGGGCATACCAGTCATAGAGTCTGGTCCCCCCACAGACATGGAGGTTGTGAATCTTCACAGCCTCGCTCCTAGCCTTGTTCACCAATGAGCATGTCTGCTCAAAATCGAGGAGATTCTCACCGGGCAAACCAACCACTATATGAGTACAAACACCAATACCCCGGGAATGTAACGAATTTGCGCTACGAATGTAGCACTCGCTATCATGTCCGCGTCCAATGCGCTCCAAGGTTTCCACATTTGCACTTTGCAGGCCCAGTTCCACCCAAACCTTGCTGACGCGGCTCTGGTACCCCTGAAGCAGGTCAAGCACCTCGTCGGTGATACAGTCAGGTCTGGTGGAGATGATCAGCTCTACAAACGGCCCCTCTTCCAAGGCAGCATCATAGAGGGTCTTGAGAGTAGCAACATCTGCATAGGTGTTTGTCCATGCCTGGAAGTAGATGCTGAACAGCTCTGTCTTATAGCGGCGTTTCAGAAAAGCACGTCCATGCACTATCTGCTCCCTGATCGATTCACAACGCTCTGAAAGGGAGGGCACAGCAACGGGCCTTGTAGTGCTGATCTGCTCATCGAAGGGACCTGAGTGCGTATAGGCACTCTCCTTTTTTCGCTGGTACATGGCAACAGCACCCGTACCATCGCAGAAGGCGCACCCGCCCTGTCTAGCCTCATCACGGTTCGGGCAGGAAAACCCTGCATCAATGCCAATACGGTAGACACGCCCTCCATAGACGGATTTCAGATGCTCTGCATACCCTCTCCACCGTGAGCGCATCACAGGATCTCTATCGCCAACGAGACCTGAGCTAGCACACTCACCCCGAGACGGATGACCACATTCCCCAAAGGTGTCTGTAGCCCCATCCCTACGCTCAGACCTGCATCAAAGCTAGGGGGTGAGGAGAACCAGAATCCTGTGGGAGAGGGAAGGGCTGCGTAGGGATCGAACATATCCATCACAGCGAACTTGGCTGCAACCTGCAAAAAGGAGTTGAATCCCAGAAAATTCCCTACCGCATACTGGTACATCACCCCACCAAGGGCTATATCCCGTTTCAAGGATCCTGCGCTGTATCCGGGAAAGGCACTGAGCCCACCCACTTCCACATACGAGGAGAGCAACGGGTAGGGCAGGCGCATCATAGCCAGATGGATGTCGTACCCGAAAGAGGAACTGTTGTTGATGGTGAAGCGCTGGTTCCACGCAGCCTGCAGGCCGAAGACAGGTCTTTCATACCTTCCCAGTGAAGCCCAGAACTCACCACGCACCCCGGTAGTGGCGAATGTCGACAACTGGGTATCCCAGACAAGGGAGGCATACAGCGATGGCACGGCGAGGAACGGGGGGTCCCACTTGCCACCATGGAGATAGGACAAGTCGACCAGGCCCCCAAAGTCCAACCTTCCATAGTCAAGGAACCTGTAGTCCATGCTCAGCTCTACGGTGAAGCCCTTATCAAGGGCCACCTCCCGCTCCCCATTCACCATACTGTTCAGGGGAGTAAAGCCACCTCCCTCGTAGGTAAGGGAAAAATCGAGGTCCAGGGAGGTACTCGGCGAGGTGTGGAAGGGGTAGAGTACTGATGCCTTGAGCTTGGATGTCTGCCCAAGAGTCGCCAGTATCTCCAGGGAAAACTTGGAATCCATCATGTTGGAGATGCGAGCATTGACCCTGGCATCAGCTGAAAGCCATACCGTACCATGGGGCGTATTGTTGGAGATGCCGGTGCTGCCGGAGAGCCCGAGGCTTATGTTGGATTCACTTTTCTTGCGCGACTGGACATAGACAACGAGGCTGCCCTTGCCATCCTGGATGAAAGCCATCTGGTAGCTGGCTGAGGAGAGGCGGTAATGCTTCTTGACCAGGGAGAGGGAGTGGTTGAGCTTCCGCTTTGTCTCCTCGTTCAGCGAGAGGCCGACAAATTCTGAAAAATGCTCGCTCTGGGGGATATCGGGGGAAGGGAAGAGTGATATATCGACCACCCTGACCACAGAAATGATGGGATCGTCCCTGGTGAGGTAGGTGCCGGACCTATCCCTATCCTTGAACTGCAGAGAACGGTCGGAGGCGATACGGGTGGCAAGCTGAGCGAAGGCCTGTCCACTCTTCTCACAGGCCTTCTCCCCCTCCCTGATGATATGTTCGTACTGTATGAAGTCCAAAGGCAGGATGTCCCCCAATTCAGGAAATATAAGAAGATCTGCCAAGGGGTATTGCCGCCTTGCCACACCCTGGGTAACCAAGGTCATCGTCTGCATGACCATGCTGGAAAGGGAACCTAGAAGCCTCTCGGTATCCTGCAGGGTAGCATTCACATCACAGGCAATGATGATGTCATAGCCCAGGCTCTTGGCAAGCTCTATCGGGAGATTGTCCACCACCCCTCCATCAACGGCATAGGTGCCGTCTCCCTGGGGGTATGGGGCGAATATGATGGGTATGGAGATGCTCGAGCGCACAGCTGTGATCAAAGACCCGCTTTCATAGACAATCTTCTCCCCGGTCACTACATTTGCCCCGACACATCGGAAGGGGATCTCCAGCTCATCAAAATCAAGGTAATCGGGAAGCTTGGAAAAGGTCGAGGAGAGCATCTCCATCACAGCCTGGTCTCCCAGCAATCCGGGGGAGGTACCAAATCCCTCCTTGTCAAAGCCCAAGGAGAATACATTGCTATGGGTAGGCTGAAAGGCCTGCGCTATCTCATAGGAGGGGGAGACAGTGCTTTTGGCGAACATGGTGGAGTACTGGGGATTCTCCGCTATGGCCCTGATCTCCCTGGGGCTGTAGCCCGAGGCGTAGAGCGAGCCTATCAGGGCTCCCATACTGGTTCCCACCACCATATCGATGGGGATGCCATGCCGCTCGACTGCTTCGATCACGGCAATGTGTGCAAGTCCCCTAGCCCCGCCCCCCGACAACACCAGGGCCACCGTTGGCCTGGAGGCAGAGAGAGAAAAGCTGCATACGAGTACAACAAGCAAGGAAAGCGCTCGCCTTTTCATGGTTATCCTAACTTTGTTCCTAGGAACGTACGATTACCTGGTAGGAATGAGACCCAGTCCATCTCCTTACGTTTTTCCAGTTGCAAGCGGTCGATCCAGAGCAGACCATCACCTGTAGCGATGGCGATACCCTTTCCCTTCTGCCTGGAGACGACGGTCCCCACCTCAGTACCCGAAGGGACAGCATCAGAGCCAGCTTCACTGAGGGGGCCGACTACAGAGGTAATAAAGAGCGTCTCCCCTTCAAAGGTGGTATAGGCCTTCGGCCAGGGATTCATAGCCCGTACCAGGGCATGGATAGCCTTGGAGGGAAGATTCCAGTCGATCAGGGCCATCTCACGTTTGATGAGGGTGGTATAGGTAGCCTCTCCTGTTTGGGGCACAAACGAAGCTGAGCCATCGGCAACCATTTGCATGGCCTGCACTGCCAAAAGAGCTGCCTTTTCCTTGACAAAGTCGCTCAGCGACTGGGTTGTCTCATCGCCTTGGAGTGCAAACTCCTCGGACAGCAAAAGATCTCCGCTGTCCATCTCAGAGGCAAGGCGCTGGATGCTTATGCCTGTAGTTTCAAACTGGTTGAGAATGGCCCCCTGGATAGGGGAAGGGCCCCGCAGGAGGGGGAGCATGGATGGGTGGATATTGAGCTTTTCCCCAGAAAACAGGGAGAGGAACCTAGGTCCGAATATCTTGCCATAGGCAAAGCAGACCAGGGTGTCACACCCGTAGGATGCAACCAGGGAGCGCGCTTCGGTCCTCAGGCTCTCAGGTTGCAACACAGGCAGGCCAAGGGCAATGGCCTGCTCCTTCACAGCAGAAGGCAGCAACGCCTTTCCCCGCGACCCCTTCTTGTCAGGGTTGGTAAGGACTGCACCCACTTCGAACTGGCAGGCCAAGCTGCGAAGGGTGGGAACAGCAATATCAGCTGTCCCTGCAAACAGGATCCTCACGCCTTACGCCTCTTGTGGACACGATGTTTCTTCTCATAAGCCTTCACCACGCTCTGGCGCTCCTCCTCGGAGAGCCGATCGATGAACAGAGTGCCGTTGAGATGGTCATTCTCGTGCTGGATGGCCCGTGCAAGCAGGCCCTCTGCCTTAACGGTAAAGGGTCTTCCCTCGATGTCCTGTGCCTGCACATTCACTCTTGCAGGACGCTCGACATCATGCCAGACACCGGGGACAGAGAGGCAACCCTCCTCTGAGCAGTCGGTCTCTATGGATGTCTCGAGTATCTGGGGGTTTATATATGCTCGCTTCTCCACTCCGTGGATGTTTATCACAAACAGACGCAACGATACGCCGACCTGTGGGGCGGCAAGACCGACGCCATCGGCATCGGCCATTGTTTCAAACATGGCATCGACAAGGACACGAAGGCCACTGTCGAACTTGGTTACTGGTTGGCACTTCTCGGTGAGTACCTCTTCCCCTAGGGTATATATATCTAACATGGTAGGGATATGATACCAACACAGATGCCCTCGGTCAACGCTACAACATTTGCAAAGGGTCTATATCGACCTCAAGGTATATGCCCGAAGGGGCATTGTAATGCTCAAGGACATGCGAGACCACCTTATGGGCGGAAGAGGCGTCCTCACCCATCACCAGGAGGTGGTGGCGCCAGTTTGATGCTATCTTTTCCAAGGGGCATTCGCAGTTGCACAGCACAGTGGGCGAACCCTCTCCCCTGTAGGATGCGATGGCAGCATCGAATAGCTTTTCAAGCCTGTCTGCTTCACGTGCCACCTTCTCCTTGTTCCTACCCCTGAGCACCAGATTGATGAGACGGGTATGCGGAGGGAAGAGCGTCTGTTCGCGCATAGCAAGCTCCTGGTCAAAGAATGCATCCACCTCGCGATGCTGGGCATATACCACCGCTGCATTCTCAGGGTGGAAGGTCTGGATGATGACCTGGCCCTGGTCGTTGTACCGCCCGGCACGACCGGAGACCTGCATCAAAAGGGAGAAGGTTCGCTCCTGGGAGCGGAAATCAGGGATATTCATCCCGCTGTCCGCCAGCACGATGCCCACCAGCTCTACACCGGGAAAATTGAGCCCCTTGGCAACCATCTGGGTTCCCAACAGGATATCCACCTCTCCCTTGCGAAACTGGTCCAGGACCTGCTTCATGTGCTTCTTGTCCTTGGCACTGTCAGTGTCGAGGCGTTGTATGGATGCCTGGGGAAAGAACATGCGTATGTCCTGTTCGACCATCTCGGTGCCGAAACCGCTGTAGCCGACATCCACGGAGCGACACTCGGGACAGACCTGGATGGGTTTGCGGCGATAACCGCAGTAGTGGCAGACCATCTCACCCTTGCTTTGGTGGAAGGTCAGCGAGACCGAACAGTGGGGGCACTGCATGTCGTAGCCACAGCTCTTGCAGTGGAAGAAATAGGAGAAGCCCCTTCGGTTGAGAAAGAGGATCACCTGCTTCTTGCGAGCAAGGACAGCCTTGATCTCAGCAAGCAGTTTCTTGCTGATGGTATGCTTCTCCCCCTGCATATCCACCACGTTCACCTGGGGGGGGACGCCACCCCCTACCCGGCTGTCCAGGCGCAAAGCGGTTACCTGGCCCCTCTTCATCATGCTCCAGGCCTCCAGCGACGGTGTGGCACTTCCCATGACAAGGATTGCTCCCTCTTCACGACACCGTCTCTGGGCAACCTGACGTGCGTGGTAGCGTGGGGTGTTTCCACTCTTGTAGCTGTTCTCGTGCTCTTCATCGAGGATAATCATGCCCAGATTCTCAAACGGGGCAAAGACTGCGCTGCGTGCACCTATGGCAAACAGCACCTCTCCGCTTTTGATGCGTTTCCACTGGCTCAGCCTCTGGCTCGGGGTAAGGGCTGAGTGGAGGATTGCCACCTTGTTTGCAAACCTGTTGGTCACCTGCCTTGCAAGCTGGTGGGTGAGGGTAATCTCAGGCACCAGATAGATGACAGCCTTGCCCCGATCAATCATAGCCTCAGTGCAGCGCAGGAAGACCTCGCTCTTGCCGCTTCCGGTTATTCCGTAGAGGTAGTACATGGAAGCCTTGGCGGCAAGGATGGCATCGATGGCGATCTGCTGGTCGGATGAGAGGGTGAGGACCTCGCTTATGGTAGCATCATCCTCAACAGCCAAGGCGGGGGAGCTGCTATCGCGCCTGCCGCCAGGAATCATCATGCTCAGGGCCTCGCCCTGGCTACAGAGATAGAAGCGGGACATCCACAAGGCAAGGGAGACAGAGTTCTTTCCATAGAGACTCACCTTGTCGATGACCCGCTTGATATCCTTAATCTGATAGGTCGCCTCAAAGCTGTCTACGACATCGATGACATAGCCGGTCATCTCCCGGTTGCCAAAGGGGACAACCACCCGCACCCCGACCATTACCAGGCTTTCCATCTCAGAGGGGATTGCATAGGTGAAACTCTGTTTGAGCGGGATGTCAAGGAGGAGGTGGGCGAACTTGCTCATCGTGCCTTCCCTGGAAGGGAGAGGTTGAGGAAGGCCGCCACCTTCTTGATGTCCTCCCAGACAGGGCGCTTGAGATCCTCATTGCGCAACACTGCCGCAGGATGGTAGGTGACCAGGACAGGCACCCCTTCATACCGATGGAAGTGCCCACGGAGCTTTCCCACCCCATCGTCAGTATCGAGCAGTGCCTTGCTGGCAACACCTCCTGCAAGCAGGATAAGCTCGGGCTTTACCAGCTGGATCTGGCGCTTCACAAAGCTGAGGCAGGATGCAATCTCCCCTGCGTGGGGATTGCGGTTCCCAGGAGGGCGGCATTTGACAATATTTGCAAGGTAGACATTGGTCTTTCGTGACAGGCCCACCGGTGTCAGCCAGGTATCGAGGTACTGCCCAGCCCTACCTACGAATGCACGTCCTGTAGCATCCTCATCTCCACCTGGGCCCTCACCTATTATCAGAAGACGGGCAGGTAGCGCCCCTTCGCCAAAGACGGTGTGCGTGCGTGTCTCGCAGAGCGAGCAGCGAGTACATTCGCTAACCATACGCTGCAGCTGCTTCATGGTGGCACCCTCAGGGGCGTCCTTATCCAGGGGAAGGGGAAGGATTGCATCCACCAAGGAAGAAAAGTCCATCTGGGGACTGGGGGCGACCTCCTCGGAGGTCAGTATCTCCTCGACCTGGTCACAATAGGTCAGGAACTGCTGCAAGCCTTGGGCGAGGGCCTCACGCTTCTGTTCGATTTCACTCATGCTGTTGCTCCTCAAACCAGGCAAACTTCTCCGGGTCATACGAAATGGCATAGAAGTACAGCCCCCAGGGGGGAGCTGTCCTTCCGGAACGCCTGCGGTCATGGCTCTCCAGGACCTCCTTGAAATAGGCTGCCTCACATCCCTTCTCGGCGAACTCAAGCATGGAACCTACCAAGGATCTGATCATCCTGTACAGGAAGGCATTGCCACTGATCGTGTAGGTCAGCACCTTCGTTCCAAAGCGGTCAGTCTCGTAGGACCAGTAGGATTCGTAGATATCCCGCAAGCGACTGGTGGACTTGTCTCCTCTGGCTGTGAAGGTGGTGAAGTCATGTGTTCCCTGGATAAATGCAGCATAGGCATTGAGCAGCTCCAAGTCAGGGAATCTGCGCACCTTTGCAACCTGCTTCACATCGAAGGGAGTCATCTCCTTCTCCTGCTTTATGTAGTAGCGGTATGTGCGTCCCATTGCAGTAAAGCGGGAATGGAAGGTACCATCGACCTCACGGCTCTCCATGATCCTAATATCAGAAGGGAGCAGGCTGTTCAGGGCAAGGGCGAAGGCCTTTGCATCGATCTTCTGGTTGAAGGTGTCAAAATGGCAGACCTGGCCAAGGGCGTGTACCCCGCTATCAGTGCGGCCGCTTCCAACAAGATTGACCTTCTCACCGGTTATATTCTGGATCTCCTGCTCTATGCGCTCGGAGATACCCATTCCATTTGTCTGTCGCTGCCACCCATTGTAGTGCTGCCCATCATAGGCGACGGTCATGCGGATGCGCCGAACCCCTTCATCCAAGGGTTCCAAGGGGGGTCTTCTCCAGTCAGTGCGAGGCATCGCTTCCCCCTTGCAACAACACTACGGCACTGGCTACCGGAGGATCATGGGAGATGGAGAGCAGTATCGTGCGATCGCCGACCAAGGCCTTGGCGCTACCATACAGCACCATGAAAGGCTTGCCCTCAGATGTCGCATCAATTCGAATGTCAGAGGGCCTCATGCCGGCCATTCCTGTGCCCAGGGCTTTGCCCAGGGCTTCCTTGGCGGCAAACCTCCCACTGAGGTACTCACTTCTCCGTTTTGCCTCCAGTGTCTGGGCATAGGCAACCTCCTCGGGGTGGAACAGGCGCCTGATTACCGCTTCAGAGAGTGAATCCATGCGTGAGATATTGACGATATCGATACCTATCCCCTCAACCATCACAAAGCCCCTTGTCGATTGAAGAGAATCCTGTACTGGCTGGGATTGGGTGACACCGAGACTGCCCCACTTTCAAAGATATTCTCCTCATACAGGAGAACCACAGGGGCACTTGCTATGCCTTCACTCTGCACAAAGGTGAAGTTGATGCTTGCCATGATGGAATTGGGATCTATCAGGTAGATGATATCATCATCGCCTCTGATCTCCACCTCCACCGATTCAGGGACCAGGCTCATCGCCTCATAGCCGATGGGAAGCTGCACATCCAAGGGGATGGTCACAATTCGTGCACCTATGGTTGAATATTGGATAAAGAGGTAGATAAAGACGGCAAACACCAGGGCAATTATCTTCGCTGGCCAGTGGTAGAGCATGTTCTGCAGATGCTTATTCAGTTTCATCGCTGCTTGCCTCCTGCAACAACTCCTCAGGAGTAATTTCGTGGTAGCTGAAGAGGGCGAGAAGCATCCTCTTGATGGTGCTCGGCTCCAAGTCATAGTAGAGGTTGGCATTATAGGTCATGCTTATGGCACCGGTCTCCTCGCTGACTATGATCACCACAGCATCGGACTCCTCTGCCATACCCAAGGCAGCCCTGTGACGGGTGCCGAAGCTTTTCTTGATATCTGTCTGTTCGCTGAGGGGGAGGTAACAGCCGGCAGCTACTATCTTACCATTCTGGATGATCATCGCCCCATCATGCAGTGGGGTATCATGATCGAAGACGGTGAGGATCAGGGAGGTGGAGAGATCGGCATTCAGCTTGGTCCCGCTGTCGATGATATTCTTTATCCCGAGGCGGCGGGGGAATACGATCAGACATCCCCGTCTCTTGTTCACCAGCACATTACATGCGTTGAGGATACTGTCTATCTGGTCTCCACTGGTCGTCTGGGACCCGATACGAAAGATCCTGCTCCTTCCACTCCACAACTGGGTGAAGGAGCGTCTCAACTCCGGCTGGTAGACTATGCAGAGAAAGATGGTCAAAGGCACTGCAAGCACCTTGAATACCCACAGCAACACCGTTAGCTTCAGGATGTAGCTTACAGCATAGGTTGCAAAGATGATGACGATCACCTTCACTATCTGTTGGGCCTTTGTCTGTGCTATGGCTTCGTAAAAGCGATAGAACACCCATGCCAACACCCCTACCTGCAAGGCGGGGCGAAGGAATGAGAGTATATTTTGCATTACCTCAGAGAACATCCATGTACCTCTATTCTTCCTTTTCGGAAGATACCCAGTCGAGTGTTCGGCTCACAGCCTTTTTCCAAAGGCGTACCTTTTCGTCCCGTACATCCCTTTCCATGGTAGGCGACCATCTGGTCTCCTCCTGCCAATACGACGAGAGGTCCTCCACATTCTTCCAGACCCCTACAGAGAGCCCTGCAGCATAGGCAGCTCCCAGGGCAGTTGTCTCCACGACCAGGGGCCTTATCACAGGAATTCCCAGCAGGTCAGCCTGGAACTCCATCAGGGGGGTACTGTTCGTCAGCCCTCCATCCACCTTCAGGGTGGTCATATGGATGTTGCTGTCGCTCTCCATCGCCTTGAAGATATCATTGGCCTGGAATGCAGTAGCCTCGAGAATAGCCCTGCACAGATGCGCCCTGGTGGCAAACCCGGTAAGGCCTGCTATGACACCGCGGGCATCGGATCGCCAGTACGGTGCAAACAGGCCGCTGAAGGCAGGAACGATATATACGCCGCCGCAGTCTGGCACAGAGGTGGCCAGCGTGTCCAGTTCCTGGGGGTTGGCGACTATCTTCAGATTGTCCCGAGCCCACTGAACCAGGGACCCTGCAACTGCTACCGAACCTTCAAGGGCATATACAGGCTTGGAATCGCCCAATTGGTAGGCAACGGTCGAGAGCAGGCCATTTTCGGAATAGACAAGCTTTTCTCCCGTATTTACCAATAGGAAGCATCCAGTCCCGTAGGTACTCTTACCCAGGCCCTGGGTAAAGCAAGCCTGCCCAAAGAGGGCTGCCTGCTGGTCTCCCAGGATGCCACATACAGGCACTTCTGCGCGAAGGGGGCCACTGGGGGCGGTCTTTGCATAGACTACTCCCGAGGAGGGGACGATGGTAGGAAGGGCAGCCTTTGGCACATTGAAGAGGGCGAGCAGCTCGTCATCCCACGCACAGGTGCTGATATTCATCAACATGTAGCGCGAGGCATTGGTGACGTCAGTGACGACAGTCTTGCCACCGCTGAGATTCCAGGTAAGCCAGGTGTCTATGGTCCCGAAGACAGCCTCACCCTTCTCTGCCTCCTCACGGAGGCCAGGCACGTTTTCCAGCAGCCAGGCAATCTTTGAGGCAGCAAAATAGGGACTGAAGATAAGTCCGCTTTTCTCGCGCAGCCAGGAGGCCTCCACCTTCTTCTTCAACTCATCAATGAGGGGGGCACCACGCAAGTCCTGCCAGACGATTGCATTGTGCCATACCTTGCCTGTCTTGGGATTCCAGGCGAGGATGGTCTCCCTCTGGTTGGTGATGCCTATCCCCAGGATGTCAGAGCCTTTTGCCCCGACCTTCTTCATGGCCTTGACGATGCAAGATCCGCTGTTGTCCCATATCTCCCAGGGGTCGTGTTCCACCCACCCCGGCTGGGGGAAAATCTGCTGATGCTCAAGCTGCGCCGAGGCAATATGTGCCCCTTTCTCATCAAATAGAATAAAACGGGTACTGGTAGTCCCTTGGTCCAACGCTCCAATATACTTCACACAAGGCCTCCTCATTGCCCCTAGTATAGCTTCTTGGCCTCTATTTTGAAAGCCAAAAAGCCATCTAAAAAGCCACCGGCCATCCCTGCTGGCAAACAGGGAGCCATAGAGTGCAATTTGCTCTATGGAAGAGATGGGCATTGTGCTATACTTGCCATCATGAAACTGAAAGAAATACTAGAATGTGTAGATGGAATACTGGTCTGGGGAGAGTCCCATCTGGAAGACGAGGTGAAACGGGGATTTGCCAGCGACCTGATGAGTGATGTCCTCACCATCCTGGAAGATGACATCATCCTCATAACAGGACTGTCCAACAACCAATCCATCAGGACTGCAGAGATGAGCGATATCAGCAATATCCTCCTTGTGCGCAACAAACGCCCAAGTCAAACCATGATCGATATGGCAAAAGAACTGAACATATCCCTCTCCTACACTCCCTACTCGCTGTTCAAGGCAAGCGGACTCTTGTTTGCAAAAGGATTGAAACCGGTATATTGAGATGCATGAAGAATTCACCATCCCTTCCAAGGACTTCTCGGTAGCAGGTGAGGCTTCAAGCAAGATAAAACGCATCTTGAAGCAACTCAACATACCACCGCAGAGGATCAAGCAGATCATCGTTGCCGTCTTTGAGGCAGAGGTGAATGTCATTGCGCACTCCTATGGAGGGAAAGTGCTCTGTGACATCGAGGAGGATAGGGTGCTCATTGATGTCATCGATACGGGTCCTGGCATAGAAAACCTGGACCTCGCAATGACCGAGGGGTGGTCGACTGCCACCAACGAGATCAGGGAGATGGGATATGGGGCTGGGATGGGCCTGCCGAATATCAAGAAAAGTTGTGATGAGCTGAAGATCTACACGAAGAAGGGAGAGCATACCCACATCTCCATGCGCTTCAGCCTGCAAGGAGCGTGCGATGCATGACCTTCCCTTCCACCACTCCCTCCATGTGATCGAAGAGCAATGCAAGGGTTGTACACACTGCATGAAACGTTGCCCGACCAAAGCCATCCGCATCTCCGGAGGCAAGGCACGGATTTTCAGCGACCTCTGCATCGATTGCGGGCAGTGCATGGCTGTCTGTCCCAATGACGCCATCGAGGTCGAGCAGGACTCCTTTGAGCAGTTGAATGACTACACCTACCGCATTGGCATAGTACCTGCCGTATTTTTCGCACAATTTCCCGACACCTTCTCTGAAGAGCAGATATGCTCAGCCCTCTATGAGTCGGGCTTCACCCATCTCTACCTATCGGAAACAGGCATAGACATCCTGGACAAGCTCGGAGCCCCTGAAATAGAGCACGCCCTGCCGTTGATAAGCAACTTCTGCCCGTCGGTGCAGCGCCTGATCCAGATACGCTTCCCCCTGCTGCTGGAGAACATGAGCCGGGTCAGGCCCCCTGCCCAGATGGTAGCCCTCTTTGCAAGGGCGGAGCTTGAGGGACAGTGCGACTCCCTAGGCATTTTCTATCTCACCCCCTGTGCAGCCAAGATAGCCCAGATCAAGACAAAAGGCTCGGAGGACAACAGTCTTTTCCAGGGGGTCATAAACTTCGACACCGCCTACAACAGGGTCAGGACCTTTCTGGAAAAGCACAAGCACCAGCAGACGGTAGGAAAACCAAACACCCTCACCTTCCCCACCGTCACACGCAAGGCAAGCCAGTGGAGTATGGTAAAGGGGCAGAGCAGCACCCAGAGCGGGAGATCCCTCTCTGTCGATGAGGTGCACAATGTCATAGAGTTTCTGGACCAGCTGGAACAGGAGGATGAGATCAACCTGGAATTCCTTGAACTTGATGCGTGTGCTGAGGGTTGCCCCGGTGGGATCCTGACCGTACGCAACCGGTTTCTGGCAAGCGAGAGACTCAGGCACTGGTCCGAGGCCCTTGCCAAGGAGCTTCCTCCTTCCCTGATCAAGCGTATCACCGACCAGAGCGACTTTTTGGCCAAGAACCTCTACCTCGATGCACCTCAGCCAAAGGGAGCCATGAAGCTGGACCAGGATATCGGCAAGGCACTGTACAAGATGGAGAAGGTTCGCCAGCTGCTCTCGGTCCTGCCGGGCATCGACTGCGGGCTGTGCGGATCACCGACCTGCCGCGCCCTTGCTGAGGATATAGCCCAGAAGGAAGCGAGCATACGCCAGTGCGTCGTGCTCAAGCTCAAGGATCCCAAGGAGCTCAACGCACTGGCCAAGATCTGGGGAGAGAGGCCTAGAGGGGCAAGCGCCTCGACGGACGGTCAAGGGCAGGATTCTTAGCCTTCTCGGTCTCCAGCAACTGCATACCTGCTATACCCACAAACGAGTCCTCCGCCTCAGCATTGGCCAACAGCGCCTTGGCACCCTCATTGAGGTGTTCGCTTGTCATACCCAGCAGCTGGTTGCGTCTCATCGTCCTGAATGCATCGGTGATGTTGTAGAGAATCCTCCTGAAGGAGAGAATGGAGCTCTGCGAGGGAGAGAGAGGGCGAAGATCATTTCCCACCGTGGTGATGAGTGCATTCTCTATATCCTTGGGATCCACACTCTTGGTGGTGTAGAGCTCAAGGACCTTGGTGAAGTCAGAGAGGGTACCTGCAATGCGGGGATCGCGATAGGAACTGAAGAAGAAAAGCTCCTCCATGACATCCGCATGGGCAGAGACCCCATAGGCACCCCCTTGGGCTCGCACTTTTTCCCACAGTTCGTTTGCGGTGATGATCTGCCCAAGCAGAACCTGGGCAGCCTGTTCGTCGCTTCCCCGTTTGCTTGACCGCAGGACATATGCACAGTAGCTGACGGTGGAAGGCAGGCGGTAGAGCTCCACAGCATGGGCGATGCCCTGGCTAACCTTCTCGTAGGAGTGCTCCAGTGCCTGTATCTCCTCTTTCTCATCAAACAATCGCACAAACTTCTCGTAGGAGGGTACGAGGGTTGGGACAAGCTCCTCGTCACAGCCGAGATGGAGGATCAGACGCTTACGGTTGTTCAGCTTCTCCTGCATTGCCTTGAACTCCCCAGCTATCAGAAACAGCTGTTCATCATGGATATTCTCCAGGAAGAACCACTGCCCAAGGCCTGCGAGCTGCTCTCCCTCATACTGGATGACACTGAAGATGGAGGAGGCAGCCAGAGAGGCAAAGCTGTGGGCGGAATAGGTTATGTTGTCCACATAGTCGCCCTTGAGATTGGTAAGGGCTGCCTGTAGCCGCTGCAGGTCGTCAATATTGGATTTGGTGAAGAGAGTGTGCAAAAAGGAGAGTGCTTCACTGAAATCCTCGATGAGGGTACGGGTCCTGCATACCAGAAGCATCCGGTCGGCTCCTTCGTAGGATGAGCCCATCTCCACATAGAGATTGGTATCCCCGGTAAGGCTCTTGAGCTTGTTGGTGACCTGCGGATACTCCATATCCCCAATACCGGTCATCTGAAGCAGGCGGATATACAGGGGCAGGAGCAACAGCTCACGCTCGGTGAAGTCCTCAAGGCTAAAGGCAAAGTCAGCATAGGCGATCTTGTTGCAGAACATCTTCTTCAGGAAGAGAGGTCTCTCAGCGACGAAATGCTCTTCATAGATGTTGGGCTCTATGGTCGAGGGAAGATCCTCCAGCGTGAGATGGGGGACCTTCTGCTTGTCCTCAGCCGTATCGCCTTCGTTTTCGAACGCCATGAAATGCTCATTCTGCTGTGCAAGGGCCTTCAGGCCCTTCTTGCCCAGTGCTGCAGCCTGTGCCTGGGCATATTTCTCAATGGCTGCTTTCTGCCTCTTTTCGTGCTCGCTGTCTGCCTTGACTGTGACCAGGCAACGGTGAGGATTGTCAAGCAGGTGGTTCTGTATCCACTCTTCAAAATATCGGGGATTCTCTGTAAGGGCATCCTCCAACGCTTGCAAAGGAGCGGAGGCTCCTATGGTAGCTGAGGGTGAAAGATCTACCAGCCACCCCTTGAGTGAACGTATGAGAGCCCTGAAGCCCTGGGGAAATCCACCGGGAATCTCCTGCTGCTTGAAGCGGGAGCGTTTCATCGAGGAAGCGATGATCTCCTTATCGATGCCCCTATCCACAATCTCCTTGAGCGAGGAGAGGATGAGGGCCTCAGCCTCTTCGGCCTTCTCTGCATCGATGCCCTTGAACCCGACGGTGAAGGGCATCTCCCTGAAATCGGAGCTCATGCCACTTTCAGGGGAGATGTCCTTGCCAAGCTTTGCATCGAGCAGTGCCTTGTACAGGGGAGAGCCGGGATTCCCCAGCAGGATATCGACCAGGGTCGAGAGTGTTATCAGCGAGAGGGGGTTGCTTGTTTCACAGGTTGCCCATGTGAGAACAACCGAATCATCGTCCTGTGTCTCCCCTTCCTCGGCGGGACTAGTGAAGGAGGTCTTGCGAGGGGCTTTCCAAGGCTCTGAGAGGGGAGGAAGGCTATCCACATTGAGCTTTGCGTAGGAACGCAGGTATTCACTCTCCAACATCTGCAGTTTCTCACCGATCGGCAGGTCCCCATAGATGAAGAGTTTACAGTTGGAGGGGTGGTAGAACATGCTGTAGAAGGCGAGGAACTGCTGATAGTTCAGCTGGATGATATGTTCGGGATCACCGCCTGAGTCAAAGGCGTAGGGAGTGTCGGGGAAAAGCGAGCGCACGCTGTTACGTCCCACGATGGTGTCGTGGTCGGAGCCTCCACCGAGCATCTCGTTGTAGACCACCCCCTCGAAGTGACAAGTCTCCCCTTCACATACCATGCGTACCCCCTCCTGCTGGAAGGTCTCCTCACGCAACAGCGGGGCAAAGACAGCATCGGTATAGACAGAGAAAAGGTTGTCAAAATCCTTCTGCAACGGGCTCGCTGCAGGATACATTGTCCTGTCAGGATAGGTCATGGCATTCATGAAGGTGTTGGTGCTTCCCTTCAGAAGGGTCATGAACGGGTCGCGCACAGGGTATTTCCTTGAACCTGCAAGGCAACAGTGCTCCAGTATATGGGCAATGCCAGCATCATTGTTGGGAAGCGTCCTGAACACATAGCTGAAAAAGAGTTCCTTGTCGTTGTTCACCACTTGGTAGACTTCCATCTGGGTGGCTATGTGACGGAACAGATACCCTGTAGCCTTGTACTCTTCCAGGGGAGAGATCTCAGAGAGAACAAACCCAGAAACCTCATCACCAACGGTCCATTGTCTTTCACTCATTGCTCTTATGCTCCTATTCAAGAGGGAACACTACCATGAGTATCAGTGATTGACAACCCATGGGGCAAGGACTACCCTACTGACATGCTATACATAGGAAGTCACACAAGCATTGCAGGAGGGTTGGAGAATGCAGCCCTTCAGGCTAAGGAGCTGGGAGCCACCGCCTTTGGCATGTTCACCAAGAACCAACGCCAGTGGGCATCGAAGCCCATCACCGAGCTGGAGCGGTCAAAGTTCAGGCAAACACTCAAGGACCTGGGCTTTACCAAGGACCAGGTCCTCCCCCACGACAGTTACCTCATCAATCTGGGCAATCCTGATGACCAGAAGCGAAGACAGAGCCTTGATGCCTTCATCGACGAGATGAACAGGGTACATACACTCGGCTTGGACAAGCTGAATTTCCATCCAGGTTCCCATGTGAACAAGATAGAGAGGAAAGCAAGCCTTGCCCTGGTTGCAGCAGCATTGGACGAGGCGCTCAATGCCACTGAAGGGGTCAGGCCCATCATTGAGACTACAGCAGGGCAGGGAAGCAACCTGGGCTCCAGTTTTGAGGAGATTGCAGAACTGCTGGAAATGACAGGCCAGGATGACCGCCTGGGGGTCTGCATCGACACCTGCCACATCTTTGCGGCAGGCTACGACCTGCGTAGTGAGGATGCCTTTCATAGGACCTTCGAGGAGTTTGACAGGATAGTGGGATTCGACAAGCTTGAGGCCCTGCATCTCAATGATGCGAAGCTGGCCTTGGGTAGCAAGGTGGACCGCCATGAGAGCCTGGGCAAAGGACAGATAGGCCTTGAGCCTTTCATCCGCATTGCACAGGACCTCCGCTTCAGAAACATCCCCATGATCCTGGAGACGATCGACAGCTCGCTGTGGGCTGAGGAGATCGCACTGCTTCAGACCTATGCCAACAAGGTGCAGCCATGAGCAGAAAGGAACACCCCTTCGACAGACCCATGCTCTTCGCACATCGTGGCTACTCGAGCCTGGAGCCTGAGAATACCCTCTCTGCATTTCAGCTCTGCATAGAGAAGCATATTCCCGGGGTCGAGCTTGATGTACAGCTGTGCAAGACCGGCGAACTGGTTGTTGTCCATGATGCGAACATGAAGAGGGTCAGTGGCAGGGATGCACAGGTTGCAGACCTCAGTTTTGACGAGCTCAGAAGCCTTGATGTGGGCAATGGCGAGCAGGTTCCCCTCCTGAGCGAGGTCTTTGAACATTGCGGGCAGAGGCTCTACTATGACATCGAGCTGAAGGTCCCCGGTCTGCATGACGGGGGCCTCTCAGAGAAGACGTGGCAGACCATCAAGGCCTTTGGCCTTGCAGGGTCCTGCATGATCTCCTCCTTCAACCCCTTTGCCGTACGAAGGTTCAACCTGATCAGCAAGCGAGCGCTTCCCACTGCCGTCATCTTTGACGAGAGCCCTGCAATTCCCAGGATATTCCATCATGGGTGGGGAAGGCATATCGCACAGTGCACCTGCCTCAAGCCGCCTCTGGCCCAGCTGGATGAAGCCTTCATCCTAAAATTCAAACACCAGAAGGGGTATTGCATCTGCACATGGACGGTGGATGACCTAAGGGAGGGCAGAAGAGCCCTTGCATTGGGTGTCGATGGTCTCATTAGCAATGACCCCGCCCTGTTTCTTCCCCTAGAAGAACGAGGGCAGCAACAGCGATGAGCTGATCTGGCCGAAACGACGGAAGGCCTTCCTCTTCGCATCCTCTGCCAAGGGGGAGTACGCCACAGCCTCCACTTCCAGCGTATCGGAGAGCATTACACCCTTATCCATATCCCACAGCTGTACGCTGCCGGTGACCACCACTACATTCTGTTCACCAATAAAGGTCTCCCCCACCACACCAGCCTTGCCCCTGATGACCAGATTCGTCCTAGGGGCCTGGAGGCGCACCTCACTGAAGAGTTCACTCTCCTCCTCCTGCTCAAGGGCCAGGGCCTTGATCGAGACTCCACGGCTGTCATAGAGATCAAGCAGGGCTGAGAGGGCTTCCTTGGTATTGCGCAGTGTCCCCGTATACTCGTACTCGCGTATATCCGCAATAATGTTCTTGCCCGAATAGGCCGATTTCAGCGCATAGGGAAAGTCAATGCCATGCTTGTCCAAAACTCCCAGCAAGGGCTCGAGGGTCTGCTGGGGAATCTTGTTTTGCAACTCCTCCAAGGCTGAGGAAAAATCGACCTCGAAGCGTATGGTGCCGTTACCCACCAAGCCATAGTTATAGGGAACAAACTGGATGATGCCCTCGGAGGCTGTATTGAAGAGCAACGAGTCAGCATACTTTTTGCCCAGGCTGTTCTTTGCATCAAACCGTGCCACAACCGGTGCGTTGAGCACCTTGGGGGAGAGCAGACGGCTCTTTCTTCTCAATTGCACCGTAGCGGTAGCCTGCAGGGGATCGCTCTTGCTGAAGGAAAACCTCAGGGCATTGATGAAGGTGATGCTTTTGGCAAGCAGGGAATCGACTTCATACTTCTTGGAGGATACCGGTCCCTCCGCGGCGATGAGGGCAGCATCGAAATAGAGCATGATGGCCTTGATATCATTGTTTGAGCGGTATGCTGCATCAGCTGACCGTATCAGGGCAGCTATATCCTTGTCGCGCTGGAGGATTGCATTGTAGACGCTGGTCCGCTTGGATTCCAACTTTGCCGTGTCTGCAGTTGCAAGCAGATAGAACTGGGCAGAAGAACGGGCATCTGCCTTGGAGTATTCGTTTACGATGTTCAGGCCAAAGGCCTCGATGGCATCGGTTGTGGTCAGTTCACGATAGTATGTACCCTGAACAGGCTCACCGACAAATGCAGAAATCTGGTTGAGGATATCCTCATACGCCATAAGCTTGGCATTGAACAGGACCTGGGTGTTCCCTTTCCCGACAAAGGCTGTCCTGTTTGAGGATACGACAGGGGTATAGACCCATGATGGCAGGCCTTCAACTTGAGCGCGAACAAGATTGGTAAGGGAAGTACAGGACACAAGCAGGGAGAGCGTAAGCAGTATCACTGAAAAGCCCAAACCATATCGTCTGAATCCATGTTTCATTGTATGCATCCTCTACCAAGTGTACGCCAAGCCAAGCTGCATGAACAGTCCTGAGCTATAGGTTCTGAGCTCAGAAGCCCAATGCTTGCTGCCGATGCCAATATCGAGACCGACATCCTGAAGATGATAGCGATACGTAAAGAGTGCGTTGCTGCCAAAGAGCAGTTCTGCATCTGAGTAGGAGTAGCCCATGCCGAGTGTACACCTCATTGCAAGGGTGCTATTGCGCCAGAGTCCGTTATGGATGCCAAACACCATCGACAGGGGAAGAGAGACAGAAAAGCCACCCTGCCCGAACAGGCCGGATAGGGCGGTTCCTGTGAAATCAAGGCCACCTCCCAGAACGAGGGTAAAGGGATAGAGGCCCACTTCCTGGCTGTACAGCCCCTCAACGCCAAAACGAGGGCTTACGCTTGCGTCAAGCAAACCTGAAAAGGCGAGGGAAACCGATTTTCCCGCCTGCCTCTCCAGTCTCATGCCGGGAAGCAACTCGTTCCCGCTTGTCCCAACCAGGAGGGAGACAGGATCCTCTTCACCGAAGGAGCGCAACACCTGCACAGCAGCCCATCGGTTACCCTCCGCATCGAGGCCCACAAAGTGCTCTCCCGTATCAAGCGGGGAGAGGGAGGCATATCCATACGTATAGGCATAATCGACAACAGGAGGGGCTTTTTCCTCAAGGAGAACAAGCCCATCATAGAGGAGCATGGAAGAGAGTCGCTTTTCCAGTGATCTCACCAGGTGTTTTGCATCCTTTCCCTCAGAACGGATGCATAGTTCAAGTGAGGCTTGCCCATAGGAAAAAAGGGCAGTGGCAGAAAGAGCATTCGGTTTGGTTTCAAAAAGATCGGAGAGGGTGACGCTGAGCACACCCTCCCCTCCCATGCGGGAGAGCAGGGAGCGCTCGGCAACCTTTTCAACGACACCCGCCAAGAGAGTGTACGAGGGGCTCTCTTCTGCTACATTGACCACAAGAGCAGGTCGGGCAACAAGAGAGCAGAGGCAGAGGAGCATCATGGCCGACAGGAGGGCTCGTCTCACGTCTCAGACCCTATGCTGATAATCTCCTTGATGAGATTCGCACTGTCCACCATGGCGGGAAGGGCTGCCCATTCGAACCGTGAATGGAGATTGTGCCCACCGGTGAAGATGTTCGGACAAGGTATGTTGTGCTCATTTGCCATCCTGGCCCCATCGGTGCCTCCTCTGATGAGGGCCTGCTGAAGATCCATTCCCAAGCGCCTTCCTGCTTCGCGCAGGTTGTCCATCGCGATGGGCTTTTGCTGTGCAACCATAGCCATATTATAATAGACATGTTTTGCATCGACGTGTACTTTTCCCGGGCGATAGAGGGCCTCTGTGCTTTGGGCAAGTAGTTTTAGGGCCTCAATGCGGTGATTGAGGATGTCAATGTCAAAGTCCCTGAGGTAGATGGTCAGATCAACTTCAGTCGCAGTCCCGCTGATGGTATGGGCACAGTAGTAGCCATAGCGGCCATCGGTAGCCTCTGGACTCTCAGCCTGTGGCAGGGCATTTATGAAGAAAGCGGCCATGGTAAGGGCGTTCACCAGACGACCCCGAGCCGCTCCCAGGTGATAGCTCACCCCAGAGAAATGCACATTGACGGTAGCGGCATTGAAGCATTCGCTCTCTATCTCAAAGCGTTTGCCTCCATCGATGGTATAGCAGTATGCACAGGAAATCTTGTCATAGGGGAAGTTGTCCATCCCGGCTCCGGTCTCCTCGTCACTGGTGAAGATGAGTTCCAGCGGTCCGTGCTTGATGGTGGGATCCCTCCTGAGATCTTGGGCCACCGCCATGATGGCGGCTACTCCTGCCTTGTCATCGCTGCCGAGCAAGGTGGTACCATCGGTGACGATGAGAGTCTCCCCTATGTACTGGGCAAGTTCATCATTATCTTCAACCTTGATAGTGTACTCGTCATTCAGGGGGATGTCGGCACCATCATAGGATGTAATGACGCGGGGTTTCACCCCATTGCCCGGTACATCGTCTGCAGTATCGACATGGGCCATGAAGCCTATGGTCGGGACCTCTATATCCAGATTGGAAGGAATACGGGCGATGACCACCCCATGCGTATCAACGATGATATCATCGTAGCCCATCGCTTCAAGTTCGGATACCAACAGGTTCAGCAGGTCCCACTGGCCATCGGTGGAAGGGCTCTTTGTTGCGACGACGGTGTCATCACTCATGGTGTCTATGGCGACATATCGTAAGAATCTCTGAAGAATATCTTCTGCAAACGTACTTCTCATTGCGTCTCTCCTATACGGGCATTATTCCACAAACCTAGGAGCTGAGCAACAAGCAAAGGGGATCCAACAAAAAGAGACCCTCCAAAGAGGGCCATGGTTGCCAGGAAACCTCCTAGACAGAGAAATTATACTTCTTGAGCATGGGCTTCACCATATCTATGACGTTATAGAGGGCAAAGACACAGATTACAATGCCAGTCACCACAAAGCCCCGCTTCAACGTCGTTCCCACTGCGATCATGCTCGATGCAAGGGCATAGGAGACCTCAGGCTCGGTAGTGACCGAGATGAGCCACTCATTGAATGATTCATCAAGCTCTCCTCCAAACTGATAGTAGCGCCAGATGGACATCACCGTGCTGGCGACAACTCCGCTGGCGATGGCAATAGCCGTTGCAGCTGAGATCTTTCCCCAGAACACGACAGTGGGGATGCAGGCATAGACCACCCCTGCGGTGAACAGCACGATGGAACGGGTGAGCAGCTTCTGCATATCCTTCCAGAAGGGAGCCCTCTGCGAAGGTGATAGGGCCCTTGAGAGGTGCTCAGCCTCTGCAAGCAGCAAAGAGCGATTCTCCTCCAGCTTCTGTTCCAGGCAAGCCATCTCCTCTTCACTTATCAGGTTCCGCGCAAACGCAACCACCTGTTCGGCCTGGTTCTCAGATCCCACATCGTTAACGGCATAGCAGAACTCCAGATACTCCCTACCCTGCTCTTCGGTGAGCGTGCTCTGGACAATATCAGAGCCCGAGTATTCTGAGGAAGAGAGGGCGCGCGAGACATCCTCTTCAAGGTACTCCCACACCACATCCTTCTGCTCATCGATAATACGGGCTACCGTTGGGAACAGTTCCTTGTCGGTTATCTTCGCCTTGGTATGCGCTTCCCAACCCAACGAACACCCCGACAAGGGGATGACCAGCATGACCAATACCACCCAGTTCAGGGCACATTGCCTCTTTTTTCCCATATGACACTCCTTATGATTCTTGCCATGACAAATCTATCTCTTTTCCTCACAGGCTGGGGATGGCAAGGGCTTCCCACCCAAACAGAAAAAAAATGCGGAACTTTGAACGGTCAGCAAAGGTTCGCATCACAAGATCATACTCGGATTCGAACACTCCACTGGGATCAGCGATAACGAGCCGGGGCTCAAGATAGAGGTGTTGGGTGATATGCCAGGTATAGCCAAAGCCTACCTCATTGAGGTAGAGGATACTCTGCTCGGGTTTGTCAAAGCCACTGAAGATACCTGCCTGAATCAGGGATACCGAGAGATATATGCCATGTTTGAACGGGTGGTAATCAAGGAAGAGACCGATCTCCCAGAGTCGAATGTCGTTGTACAGCAGGTCGCTGGTCAAGGAGACGGGAAGGCGAAGGGAGAACTCAGCATTGACGGCAAGCTTCAGCTCTGCCTTGGCCTGCAGCGTAGGTAGAAACAGTGCATCCATCGCCCTGAGGTCTACAGCCAGGGAGAGGGTACTCCCCTCCTCTGCCGGCAATGGGCAGAGGAGCAAGGCCAAGGCTATTGTCAGCAGGACCTTCTTCATCACTCACCTCTTGGACAACACCCTATCACTGCCATCCCAAAGGGTGAATTCTCTAAAACAACTACCCAACATAGTGTAGGATTCTCACATCATCTGTTTGGCAGCCTTGCAGATCAAAAAGGAGGTCCTTCCAGGATTATCCTCCTCTTGAAAAGGGTCCATCCAGTACGTATCTGTCCTTTTCCCATTCTCTTGTGGTAGACTTGTAGGGCAAGGGCCCTCATTTTTGTTATACTTATAGGGACAAGGAGCTTTCTGTGAATAAAACTTGGTCGATTATACTTATTGTTGTAGCCTGCATAGTAGTGCTGGGAGGTACCTACTGGTACTTCGGTATGCAAAAACCGAAACCCCAGCAGGAGCCTACTGCTTCTGTTGCAGTTCAGCCCATACAGGAACAGACGATGGCAACCAAGGAGAAGCCTGCCGCTGCATCCAGTGCCAAGACAGAACCAACACTCCCCAAGGAGAAGCCTGCCGCTGCATCCAGTGCCAAGACAGAACCAACACTCCCCAAGGAGAAGCCTGCTCCCGATCCAAGCCCACCTAAGGCAGCAGATGCAGGGCCAGACTCACCAGGAGCAGGGACACCAAAGCAGAAAAAGCAGATGCCCGCGCCCATAGCACCAGTCATTACCAAAGGTGGAGGCTTCGCCCTCCCCTCATCCCTGGGTACGAATAACGATGGCGTTACGGAAAAAGAGGCTCTGACCTCTGTTCTTGCCAGTGAAGAACTGCCTGCCAAGGCAGAATCGGGCACCATCGCAGCAAAGGTTGGCGATAGGGAGATGGCAGAGGATAAGGAAGCCGAAGTGATGGTGGGCGACAATGAGCCTCAGGGTGCACCTGAAGAGCCTGCACTACAAGCAGAGCAGGCGATACCGCCCAGCATACCTGTGCAAGAGAGTGAACAGCCAGAGCCCAAACAAACAGAGACTTCCCAGGAGGTGGTGCTCTCCCCTGTAGAAGAAAAACCAGTGACGGTACAGCCAAAAATTGAGCAAATCGAGCCAGCTACCGCTGTAAAGACCCCTCCTGTGATACAAATTCTCAGAAGTGAGACGGTAAGAACAGACGAGGAGACTGCTGTGGACAAGCCAGAGCTGGAAGCAAACCTCTCGGTCTCCTTCCTTGACTACAACTTCCCCACTGACTTCTCATCACAGGAGAAGAGCTTCAATGTAAGTGTGGATGTCCTGAGCCAGAACGAGGTGTTTGGATGGGGTGGTACGCTGGAGGTCGGCAAGAATACCAGCCTTGATGTCGTGCAGATAAGCCTGCTGGGCAAGGCTGTATGGAGACTCGGCAAGGGTATGGTGACCTACCCCCTATCCATCTCACTCGGGCCAACGCTCTTCATCGATTCCACAGCAAACACCACCGAGTTTGGCATGAAGGCAAAACTCGGTGCTGGGGTAACCTATGCTATCTCAGAATCATTCAGGATGTTCTATTCTGTTGGATTGGGAACCACCCTAAACTTCCAGGACAGCTCTTCCTTCAGATTTGTCATGGAACCCATACGGATTGGTGTGGGGTTCAGTTTCTAGACACTCATTTCTGATTCAGCTCAGTGAAGGTTGGAGCGTCTGAGGCATCTC
>CAZTXW010000028.1:0-24679 GCA_964617345.1 uncultured Sphaerochaeta sp.
TACCTCTCATCCTATCCATAATAGGTTTTCAACCCTTTTTGTGCAAGTTGGGGTTATTCAATTGGCATCAGCTGTCTCCAAGGCAAAGGGTGGGGCCTCTGATAAGGTCCTCCTGATGACCGCATGCTCGGCTGCCAGCAGGGCTGGATCCCTCTCAAGGATCCTATCGGCTTCAGCCCTTGCCAACTCAATGAGAGGAAGGTCATCGGTAAGGGATGCATAATGCAGACGCAAAAACCCTGACTGCCTGGTCCCTGTCATCTCACCAGGGCCTCTGATCAGCAGGTCCTTCTCTGCAATATAGAAGCCATCGGTGGACTCCTTCATCACCGTAAGGCGTTGCTTAGCCTCATCGGTGAGCTGGTTCCCGAATACAAGGAAGCAGTAGGAGGCGAGGTTGCTGCGTCCAACCCGTCCACGAAGCTGGTGCAGGGCAGAGAGGCCGAAACGGTCTGCATGCTCGATGACCATGCATGTGGCATTGGGTATGTCGATGCCTACCTCAACAACGCTGGTGGAGACCAAGTAGGAGAGCTCCCCACTCTGGTAGCGCTTGAGGATGGACATTTTCTCCTCATCCTCAAGCTTGCTGTGGATGAGCTCTGACTTGACATTGGGATACTCGGCCTTGAGAAACTCGTACATGTTCGTCACATCGCGCAGGTCGCTCTCCCCACTGTCATCGATACGGGGATAGACAAAGTATGCCTGGTGGCCTCGAGCGAACTCCACCCCGACTGCCTGGTACATTCGTTTGCGGCTCTGCTCATTGACCAAAAGCGTTGTCACCGGCTTCCTTCCAAGGGGCATTGTCCTGATAGTCGAGACGTTCAGGTTGCCGAACACCGTCAGGGAGAGTGTGCGGGGTATGGGGGTTGCAGTCATCAGCAGGAGGTCGGGTACATCGGCCTTCTCCATGAGGGCGAGGCGCTGTTCTACCCCGAAGCGGTGCTGTTCGTCGATGATGACATACTTGAGGCTCTTGAAGATGACCTCCTTGGAGAAGAGGGCGTGTGTACCCACGATGATATCGACCTGTCCATCTGCAATGGCCTTCAACAGGAGTTTGCGTTCCTTGCTTTTCACCGATCCGGTAAGGAAGGCCATCCTCACCCCCAGGCTTTCCAGCAATTTCGCCCCCGACTCCGCATGCTGGCGCGCCAGAAGTTCCGTAGGTGCCATGAAGGCAACCTGTGCATTCTGGGAAAGGACATGCAAGGCTGTGATCCAGGCAACCAAGGTCTTGCCGCTGCCTACATCGCCTTGTAGCAGCCTGTTCATGGGGATGTCACTGGCCAGGTCCTTGCGGATCTCATGCAAGACTGTTATCTGATCGGTTGTCAGGGCAAAGGGAAGGCTCTCTATGAGGGCCAGCTCCACCTTGGTGGGGTTTGCAGGTCTGTGCTGTATGCTCCTTTCCTGGGATCCTTTTCTTCTTCTGGCAATCAATTGCAGGTAGAAGAGCTCATCCAGGGCAAGGGTCCTTCTGGCCTCCTCATGTTTTGCAAAGGAGGGGGGGAAGTGCCAGACCCTGATGGCCTGGTCCATGGGGATGAGCTTCTGGCTGGTAATGAGGTCGTAGGGAAGCTCTTCCTCGAACCTGGGCACTGAGGCTAGTACCTTCTGGACATTGGCTCTGATGAGCCTCTGGGTAAGGGAACCCCGTAGGGGGTAGATGGGCAGGATTGCACCGAAGGAGGCGGGGAAGCCTCCCTCCTCGGTGGTAGGGTGGAGTTCGAACTGGGAGCTTTGCAGTTCCCCTCTGTTGACAGAGACCTGGGCATAGATGTAGTAGACATTCCCTACCCTGATGCTCTTCTCCAGGAAGTTCCTTCCGAAGCAGAGCAGGGAAAGCCTGCCGTCCCCTTCCCCTGAAACATCGCGCAGGAGGATTTTCAAGGTGCGTTTCTTGGCACTTCTCTGGCCGAAGTAGGTATGGGCGAGCACCTCGACAAGGGTGTTCGCCATCTCCCCCTCCTGTATGCCTCCCAGGGGACGGACACGGCTACGGTCCTCCCAGGCCCTGGGGGAGAAGAGCAGGAGATCGGAGTAGGTGTTGATGCCAAGCTCTGCATATGCCTTTGCAGAAGCCGGGCCTACTCCCCCTAGGGTCTTGATGCTTGTATGCAGAGCCCTAAGGTAAGCCATGCCTAGAAGGAGAGTTTGGCGAAGAAAGCCACCAGCATCCTGATCAGGGCAGAGGAGCCTAGGTAGACCACACCAAAGAAGATGAGGCTCGTCAGGACCAGCTGCCTGTCATTGATCGCCTTGTCCTTGTACAACAGTCTCTGCACCCAGTTGAGCACTCCTCCAACCAGTGAATCTATCATCTTGATATAGGCAATGGTGTTGGGGCCTTTCTTGTAGCAGAAATAGAGGCGAACCCCCAGTAAGGCCATGACAAACCAGAGGATCGGACTGATCAGGAAGGACCAGAGGGTGCTGAGCATCAGGGCGAACACCATGCCTACGGTAATCTTGCCGTAGGATCCAAAGAGCCTGAGTATGCTCTGCACTACAGAAAGGACAGCTAGGGCGATAAGCGGGGTGAGGTCGATATGACTTCTTCTCAGGGTACTTATCCCTCTGAACCAGTTGAGATAGGGGTCGACGATCTTTCCCAGATAGTGGGTAAGGGGGTTTTCTCCTCTCTGGCCGGGCAGGCGTATCCAGGTAAGGACTATCCTCACCCAGATCAAGAGCGAATAGAGTGAGATGAGGGCAGCCAGAAACGAGGCGATGCCCATCAGCCATTCGGGAGCGGCGCCTAGGGAGAAGAGTCCTCCGTTGTAATAGGTGTCATCCATAGTAATCCTCCGATGTTAAGATACCCAACAATTTCCCATTAGTCGAACCATATATCCAAAACTGCGCTATTATCACGCACTTCCTGTTCAAAATCATCACAGTATCGTACCTTAAACTCGCTACCACAGGCAATGATGTCCTTGTCCGTGCTCTCACCATCGCGAATGATCAGCTCCACCTTGCATCCTCCCTCCCAGGAGAGGAAGGAGTCACGAAGTGATGTCATCTTCTCGGGCTTGCAGAAGGACTTTTCCAATTCTATGTGGCATGTTGTGACTGCCATGGGGGAGAGGTCCTCGGGGTTGGTGAAAATGGATTCGATCAGGAAGGAGACTTTCCCTTCTCCCCGGGAGTTGTCGAAGTTCCCAGTAAAGCCATAGATGCCATCGACATGCAGGACCTCCTTGAAAAGGGTGAATGTCTTGGGAAAGAGTGTCGCATCAAAGGTGGCGTTGAGGTCGGTAAGCTGCAGGAATGCCATCACATCACCCTTCTTTGTGGTGTAGGGCCTGATGCTGCTCACCATGGCGATGACATTGGTAGGCCGTCCAAAGGGAAGGTCGTCCTGCTTTGCCGTGTTGACGGTCACCCTCTCTGCAATTGCCTTCTTGTAGGCATCCATCGGGTGGCCGGAGATATAGAAGCCCAGCAGGGCCTTCTCGGTCTCCAGTTTCTCGTTGATTGCCCAATCTTCGACCTCTGTCATGGTGAAGCTATCCATCTGAGCCTCGATCTCCTCATCAAAGAGGGAGATCTGCCCGTATGCACGCTCTTCACGACGCTTCTGCACATAGGTGACAGCTTCAGCGACATTTGCCAGCAGCGTAGGACGGTTGACCCCCATGGTATCAAAGGCCCCTGCCTTGATGAGGGATTCAAGCAGCTTGGAATTGCTTGAACGTGAATCTATGCGGGTGAGGAAGTCAAGGAAGTCCTTGTAGGGACCATTTTTCTCCCGCTCAGCGACAAAGAGTTCCACCACCCCTTCGCCCACATTCTTGATGCCTGCAAGGCCGTATACGATCTTATCACCTACCACGGAGAAGTGCTTGTCCGAATAGTTGATGGAAGGGGGCATGATCTCAAGACCCTGGTCCTTGGCCACCTGCAGGTATTCGGCGAACTTGTCCGGGTTGTTCATCTCGTTGGTCAGGTTTGCCGCCCAGAACTCCGAGGGGTAGTTTGCCTTGAGGAAGGCAGTCTGGTAGGCTACGACCGAGTAGGCAACTGCATGGGACTTGTTGAAGCCGTAGCCTGCAAAGGGCTCCAGCATCTCAAATATCTCGATGGCATGCTTCTCGGTCCTTCCCAGGGCCTTCGCCCCTGCGATGAACTTGAGCTTCTCCTCTGCTAGGGCGGCTACCTTCTTCTTGCCCATGATACGTCTGAGGATGTCAGCATTGCCCAGAGAATAGCCTGCTATGATCTGGGCAACCTTCATGACCTGTTCCTGGTAGACGATGACCCCGTAGGTGGTCTTCAGCTCCTCTTCCAGTTCCGGGTTTGCGTACGTAATGGGCTGTCTGCCGCGCTTGCAGGCGATGTACTGGGGAATGTAGGCCATGGGCCCTGGCCTGTACAGCGCGTTGAGGGCAACCAGGTCCTCTATGTCCGATGGCTGGGCATCCTTGAGGATGTTCTGCATGCCGGAACTCTCAAACTGGAAGACAGCGGCACTCTCCCCACGCGAAAGCATGGCAAAGGTCTTGGGATCCTTCTCATCAATATTTGCAGCGCTGAACGAGGGGTTGCGTTTCTTGATCAGGTCTTCGGTGTGCTTTACCAGGGTAAGGGTCTTCAGTCCAAGGAAGTCCATCTTTACCAGACCGCACTCCTCGATGAGGTCCATCGTGTACTGTGTCGAGATGGCGCCGGTCTTGGCGTCACGGTAGAGGGGAACATAGTTGACCAGGTCCTCCTTGCCGATGACCACCCCTGCAGCGTGGGTGGAGGTGTGACGGTTGAGCCCCTCAAGCCTTCTTGCTGCATCAAAGAGCTCTGCATAGACCCCGCCTCGCTTTTCCAGCTCGACCAGTTCCTTGCTCATCTCGAATGCCTTGGTGAGGTTCATCTTGGGATCTTCAGGGATGAGCTTACAGATATTGTTCGACTCGTCGTAGGGGATATCCAGCACTCGTGCCACATCCTTGACCACAGCCTTGGCCTTCAGGGTTCCGAAGGTTGCTATCTGGGCTACGCGCTCGGTACCGTAGTGCTCGGTGACATAGTTGATGACCTCCTGCCTCCGTTCATAGCAGAAATCGATGTCGAAGTCAGGCATGCTGACACGGTCGGGGTTGAGGAATCGCTCAAAGAGCAGGTTATACTTGATGGGGTCGACATCGGTGATGCCCAAGCTGTAGGCAACTATCGAGCCGGCACCACTGCCCCGGCCGGGTCCTACGGGGATGTCGTGGTCCTTTGCCCACTGGATATAGTCCATGACGATGAGGAAATACCCTTCAAAGCTCATGTTGGTGATGACATCGAGCTCAAAGTCCATCCGGCTCTGCAAGGCTTCAGTTATCTCTGCATACCGCTTCTTCAGCCCTTCGTTTGAGACGTGGCGCAGATACTCAGCAGGGCTGGAAAAGCCATCGGGAACCTTGAAGTCGGGTAGCAGCGGGCCTGGTAGGTGAAGCTCGATATTGCATCTTTGGGCAATCTTTTGGGTATTGGCAATTGCTTCTGGGCACCAGGAGAAAAGGGAGAGCATCTCCTGGTGGCTCTTCATGTAGAACTCAGGGCTGGGGAAACGCATGCGGTCGGGATCATTCTTCTTGGAGTTGGTGCCGATGCACAACAGGAGGTCCTGTGCATTGGCATCACTTTTCTCGATGTAGTGGATGTCGTTCGTGCATACCAGGGGAATGCCTGTCTCATCACTGAGTCTTTTCAGGATGGGGTTGGTCCGCTTCTGTTCGGTCAGCCCGTGGTCCTGCATCTCCAGATAATAGCGCCCGTCGTCAAAGACCGAGGCAAACCAGAGGGCGCGCGCCTTTGCCTCTTCATACTGGTCGCGAAGCAGGTTCTGCAGGATCTCCCCCCCAAGGCAAGCTGAGAGGCAGATCAGACCTTCGTTATATTTTTCCAGCAATTCGTCGTCAATCCTCGGCTTGAAGTAGAAGCCTTCGGTATAGGCCTGGGAGTTGAGACGCATCAGGTTGTGATACCCCGTCTCGTTCATCGCAAGGAGGATGAGGTGGTACTGGTGGGGCTTCTTGCCCCCCACCATGGTCTTTTCCCACCGGCTTTCGGGATTGGAATAGAACTCGCACCCAATGATGGGGTTGATGCCCGCGTCCTTAGCGGCAAAATAGAAACGCAAGGCACCGAACATGTTTCCATGGTCGGTGATGGCGAGACTTTTCATGTTCAGCTCTTTAGCCTTGGCCATGTAGCGGTCGATCGGTGCAGCCCCGTCGAGCAGGGAAAAGTCAGTATGGTTATGCAGGTGTGTGAAAGGTACGTATAGGTGTTCTTGCCCTTCACTTGCAGGTATTTCTTCTACCAGGTGTTCTTCCATGAGATATGCTCCAACTAATTACGTTTGCAGGGTCTTTGAGTTCAATCCATGAAGAACAGATTCAAACATTCTTCGTCCTCTTTCAAGCTGCAGTTCGGTGATAGTGCTGTGTTGCTTCTTCAGTTCGGCGACCAGCTCATACGAAATCGTGTTTACCCGTTCGGGGTGTATGGGTAGGGTGAGCGAGGAGAGTTTCGACTCGATGTCCTTGCTCATGTGAAAGGCTTTCTTCGGAAAGTTCATGCAGAACTGAACCTTGCTCAGCGAGTTCTGTGTCCGTTTGGCCTGGAAGGCGAATATAACACACTTGTCAGTGGTGCGGATAGGGTCTTCAACGGTAACAAATGAGTGGAAGTCCCCATAGTCCAGGCCGATACGGATCCTTGTCATCAGGGCGTTCTCTACCCCGAGGGCAAGCTTGCCCTCCTTGTCATACATGCGGGAAACGGGAATCCAGTGGGTGGAGACCTTGCCTCCCTGGTAGAACTTGAACTCTGCTGAAGCATCCAGGATGGCCAAGGTGGTGGAGAGGGCGAGTCTCACATCAGGGATACACAACGATCCTCCGATGGTGATCTGGCGCCTGACTATCTGCGAGGCAAGGGTCTTTAGGGCTTCCTGCAGGATCTCAGGGAGGATGAGCTTTCCTGCATAGAGCAGCTGGGAGGCACTGACCATCGAACCGATCTCCACAAACCGGTCATTTCGGGTGATCTTCTTCATCTCCTCCATCCCGCCGAGGTCGATGATAGCATCCTTGGAGTCACTGGGGTAATACTCCTTCTGGCTCATGATATAGGTTCCCCCTGCCCAGATATGGGCATTGGGGTAGCGTAGGATGATCGTGTTGAACTCGTTTTGCGTCTTTGGCGTGTGGATGACTGGGGACCTAATTCCTTCGTACACGTTTTCGCCTCCTGAAGGAAAGGGCTGTCTCGACAATCTGTACGAGTTCACTCATGTGCATGCACTGGCAGGTGTTCAGGGAGAGTTCCTGTATGATGGCCTGCTCATCCAAGGACTCGTCTGCAGTAGGGATAGTTCTCGGACGGCTCATCATGGGGGTATTTATCCTATTGGAGCGGACGTTGGTAAGGCCTTGCAGGATGGATTCTATGATCAGAGTCTTGGAGGCATAGCAGTTGGGGCACGGGGTGTTACCGTTTCGCTGGTAGGCTCGCTCTATATCCCTGCACAGGCGGGTCTTCTGGTAACTGTCAAAGGTGCTGATAGTTGCATCCTTCAGGCGGAAGGCCGGGATGACGCAACTGAGAGTAGCCTCATCATTGAGCAGCACTATGCAGTTTCCACAGGCTTCACCTTTGCAATGGCACAGCAGCGAGTGGTTGCCGACATCCTCCATAAGGATGAGCGAGAGAGGCTTGTTGGAATTTACCGAGAGAGAAAGGGCTTTCCCATCGATGGTACACTCTATTTTCATTTGTTTGACCTCATCACATCAAGAATGATCTCCCCTGTCACCGGCACCTGGGGGATATGGGAACCCAATGCCTGTTGGAGAGCTGATACATAGGCTGCAGTGGCAAGACCCTTGAGGGCACTGGTCACCGAGGAGGATATCTGCTCGCCCTCCTCCTTGATCACGATGTCGATCGTGAAGCTCTTGTCACTGGAAAGGAGGGCTCCCCCTTCCCTGAGGGTGCTTACAATGGTATGGCGTATCTTGCTGCGAAGGGAGCTCTCGTCAAAAATCCTGCCTGTTGAGATGGAGACCCAGACATTGCGCACCACAGGGTGGAGCGTCACTGTCTGTATCTCCAACTCTAGGGCTAGGGCGACCCAACTGTTGGAGAGGAACAAGGAACCCTTGGCTCCTCCCATCCTGGAGTGGAGCACGCTCTCACAGATAGGTAGTGGCTGCACGAATCGCTTCTCCTTGATCTGTACACATGCCCGTTGGATCTGTTGGGGCATCCGTCCGCTATTTGCAGAGAGCACCGAAGGTCCGCTGTCCAGCAGTTCCATCTCGTCACTTGGGAAGGAGATGTTCCCTTTCTCAACGCCTAGCTCTTCACAGATAATCTGTTTCCATATCTCGACACTTGCACCATTGGTATAGAAGGAGGTGTTGCATTCAACCTTGTTGTTGGGGTTGAGCTGTACCTGTACTGCCTGCTGGGGAAGACCCTTGCACTCACTGCTGAAGCCGCTTATGCCTGCTGCGCATGCCAAGGCGGCTCCTCGGCTGTAGTTGAAGAATGTGGAGAGGCGCACTTTCATGTTCTGCTGTAGTTCATAGGCTGCACTTTTTCTCTGAAAATCTGAACGGGTGGCGACATCGGTGATGACGTCCTTCAGTTTTGCGAGCTTGTCGAACTTGATGACTGCCATGTGGGAGCTACTCTCAGTGGCAAACTTCAGTCTCCATGCATAAGAGGTGTATCCGGTAAGCCTTGCCATCTCATTGTAGTGGCTTTCGGTGGAAGCGAGGGCATCACAGTAGCCCAGGTCTCCGAAAAAGTGTGCTGGAGGCTTGTTGCTTGTCTTGAAGGTGATGGAGATAGAAAGAGCTTCCAGGGGGTAGATGGGGACCAGGCCTGCAATGAGCTGGTTGGAGAACTCCTCGGTGAACAGGGGGGTACTCCCTTGGTCTACGCTCACCGAGATGTCTTCAGCCTGAGGTTTGCCATCAGGGAAATACCAGCTCTTGCGCTCGATGGTAAGGGTGGGTTTGTGATTCTCTATCTTACACTGCATCTGGACAGGCGCCTGTGCCTTGATAGCGGCAACAGCAGCTATGGCTACTACGAGTGTGGGTCCTAGCAGCATTTCGTCATGGGGAGCGTAGAATGGCTGGCGATGGATGATGATCCTTTTTTTTGGAATGGTGGTAACTTCACTGAGGGTTTCACGTACATGGGCCGGCCATTGGGTTGGCATGTAGACATGGAGCTTATCGTCTTCAAGGTCGACACTGATGCGTGTGATGTTGCTGTTGTTGTAGCAGGTACCACTGAAGCGATAGGTGTGCTCCATGCTCAGAAGCGTTTCGCCAGCGGTTGCTGTTTCCATATTCCCATAGCGGTAGGTGAAGGGAGAGGAGACTATCTGCTCGGATTTGAGGGAGATGTTCGAAGAGGGTTCATCAGCAGAAGGCTCCTCGTAGGAAATCTCAATCTCACGGCTTTTCAGCTGGACTGATTCGCTGTCATAGCCAAACAAGGCGAGGATGGGCTGCTGGTGATAGGAGATCTGTGACGATGTCAGTAGTGTTGTCGCATTGTCCAGGACTCGTATTCGGTTGGTCCCCGGGATATCCCTAGCTGCTACCAGCACATAGTTGTTGTCCAATGTCGGTACCTTGATCTCGCTGATCTTCCCGACATCGATGGCAGAGGAAATGACTATGCCGTGAAGCAGATTTGCTTTGTGGATGGGTTCTCTCTTGTCTGCCATGGTGTGCCTTCCTCTCTCGCTAAGAAAGATACCATGTTGGTCCATTATCTGCAATGAGAGAAAGCCCCTGCTCTGCTTGCAAAAAGGTGGGGAGGAAGAGTACCATGGGTGCATGAACAACCATGAGACAGACCCTCGTCAGGAGATAGAAAGCCTCTCTGACAAGCTGAGAACCTATCAGAGAGCCTACTATGTGGATGCACGCCCTCTGGTAAGCGACCTTGAGTATGATCGCCTCTTCGACAGATTGCAAAAGTTGGAAGATGAATATCCTGATCTCAGGTTTGCCGACTCTCCCTCGCAGAGGGTAGGAAGCGACCTGAGCAGTGAGTTTCCTGAAGTTGCGCACACCATACCGGTGTTGAGCCTGGACAAGGCATATTCGAGTGGGGAAGTCTCCTCCTGGATGACCAAGACAGAGGCTAAGGTTGAGCAGGAGCTCTCCTTTGTAGTGGAAGAGAAGATGGATGGGGTATCCATTGTCCTGTACTACGAAAAAGGAATGCTTGTCCGAGCTGTGACTCGGGGCAATGGCCTTGTGGGCAATGATGTGACAGCAAACATCAAGACCATAGCCTCCATTCCCCTGCGGATACCCACTGACGAGAGCGTTGCCGTACGCGGGGAGGTGTTCCTTCCCAAGGAGGCTTTCCTCACGCTGAACAAGCGGATGGAGACCCCCTACGCCAACCCTCGAAACCTGGCAGCAGGGACCATCCGGCGGATTAAGAGCAGCGAGGTAGCCAAGGTTCCCCTGAGGATTTATGTCTACGAGGGGTTCTGGGAAGGCGATCATCCCTTTATTGACCATATCTCCATACTTGCAGAACTGTCTTCGTATGGGTTCTCCCTCAATCCGAATATTGCCCTTTTTTGTAAAGATAAAAAGGATGCACAAGCAAGGTTGGAAAAGGCCGGCCTTGAGGGGAAGGCCCTCTCCTATGCTGACTTTGATGAGTATGTACAGGAGCACACAGCAACAAGGGCGAGCCTTCCCTACGAGATAGACGGCCTGGTCATGAAGGTCAACGAGCTCTCCGTACGGCAGACCCTGGGCTATACAGTGCACCACCCCAGGTGGGCACTGGCATATAAGTTTGAGTCCCCCCAGGCCCAGACGGTTGTGCAGGCTATAGAGGTGCAGGTGGGGCGGACCGGAAGGATCACCCCTGTTGCCAGGGTTGCCCCAGTCCTGGTCGGAGGCTCGACCATATCCAACATCACGCTCCACAACCAGGACTACATTGACATGCTGGAACTCTCCATCGGGGACAGTGTGGAGATATCCAAGCGCGGGGATGTAATCCCGGCAGTTGAGCGGGTGATAGAGAAGAATGAAGAGGGAAACAAGGTCTGGACTCTCCCTGAGGCCTGCCCCAGCTGCGGGACGAAGCTTGTTGTTCGTGGGGCGCACACCTTCTGTTCAAACTCCTCTTGCCCAGACCAGGTACGTGCGCGCCTGAACTTCTTTGTGGGGAAGGCACAGATGGACATCGACTCCTTCGGGCCTGAGACCATTACGACCCTCATCGATCTTGGCCTGCTCAAGGACGTGGGCGATATCTATGCCCTCAATTATGCAAGGGCCCTCAGTGATGTCCCCGGGTTTGGGGAGAAGAAGATTGAGGCGATCAAGGCCGGGGTGGAGAAGAGCAAAGCCCAGAGCTTCAGGCGGGTGCTCGTCTCCCTTGGTATCGGCGAGATAGGCAAGAAGGCTGCCGACCTGCTGGTGGATAGTGGGATCACCAGTATGGATATGCTGCTGGATATTGCAGAGCGCGAAGATGAGGCGACCCTTACTGCCATCAAGCAGATCGGGCCCAAGAGTGCTCGCCTGTTGATCGATGGCCTCAACGATCCTGTCATGCGGGCACGTATAGAGACCTTGCGCCAAGCAGGATTACAATTGAAAGAAGAGAAAACTGAGGACCCTACCCTAGAGCAGAGCTTTGCTAACCAAGTTTGGTGCGTGACAGGCTCGTTTGAACATTTCAATCCCCGTTCCCTTGCCTTGGGGGAGATCGAAAAGCGGGGTGGAAGGACAACCTCTTCGGTGACTGGCAAGACTACCCATCTTCTTGCTGGTAGTGGAGCGGGAAGCAAGCTGGCCCAAGCGAACAAGCTTGGTGTCATGGTTGTGGACGAAGAGATGTTCCTTTCCCTGCTGGAAGAGGGAAAAACGACAAAAAAGCGTGAAGATGTCCAAGGGGAATTCTCTTTTTAGTGACATTTTGGAAAAAACCCTATATACAGGAAGCAGTACCAACGGAGGAATCAGCATGCATGAACTTGCCAACGAATTGAACACCGCATTGAAAGGGACCATAGTAGACGAGATGTTTTCAGCTGTAGGGAGGAGAATGTTCTTTCCCAAAGGCATTGTGGCGCAAGCTGCTGAGTCCAAGAAAAAGGCCACACGCTTCAACGCGACCATTGGGATGGCTACCACCAAGGGAAAGCCCATGCATTTGAGTGATATCTACAACCAGTTTGTAGAAGACTCCCTTACACCTGGCCAAATCTTTGCCTATGCACCAGGCGGTGGAGATCCTGAACTGCGTGAGCTGTGGAAAACTGAGATGTTCAGGAAGAATCCCTCCTTGCAAGGTAAGGAATTCTCCCTTCCCATCGTTACCGGGGGCCTGACCCATGGCTTGAGCCTGCTCGCCCAGCTCTTCTTTGAAGAGGGTGATACCCTTGTTGTTCCCGACCTGGCTTGGGACAACTACGAGCTGATATTCTCCCATCAGGTGAATGCGACGATCAAGACATTCCCTTTCTATACCGAGAGTGGAGCCTTCAATGTGGAGGCCCTCAAGCAGACGCTCGCTGCCATTCCAGAGAAGAAAGCTCGCCTCCTGTTGAACTTCCCGAACAATCCCACAGGTTTCACCCCGAGCAAGGATGAGATGAAGAGGACCAAAGAGGCCCTCGTAGAGCTCGCCGACGGAGGAATGAAGTTGATGGTCATCTCTGACGATGCATACTTTGGCCTATTCTTTGAAGAGCAGACCGAGAAGGAGAGCCTGTTTGCCTCCCTCTGTGATGCACATGAGAATATCTTTGCTGTGAAGGCTGATGCAGCAACCAAGGAAGAGATGGTCTGGGGCTTTCGTATCGGGTTTGTGACCTATGGCGGCAAGGCCTTGAATGCTGAGCACTATGATGCGTTGAACAAGAAGACCCTAGGCATTATCCGAAGCACCGTCTCCAACTGCGATCGTCCCGGACAGAGCCTGATCCTGAAGGCTATGCGTGATGGAAAGAAGTACCACGCTGACAAGGAAGCGGCTTTTGCTGAGATGGAGAAGCGCTACCATACCATTGCCAAGGTCCTCAAGAAATATGAGGGAAACCAGTTGCTCAAGCCCTATCCGTTCAACAGCGGCTATTTCATGGCCTTCAAGTGCAAGGGTAGTTCTGAGGTTCTGCGCAAGCACCTGTTGGATACCTATCAGATCGGATGCATCAACATTGCCGATACCACCCTGAGACTTGCCTATTGTTCGGTAGAGTGTGATAAGATAGAGGAACTGGTGGACTTGGTCTATCAGGCGGCAGGAGAAGCATGGAACTAAAGGCAAAGCTCTATCTGGTCGATGAAGAGGGCAACAAATTTATGGGAATAGGGGTGCTGTGGCTCTTGCAGCACATACGGGAGCACAAGTCATTGCGCAAGGGCTCCTCTGTTCTGGGTATCTCCTATTCCAAGGCTTTTGCTATGATTCGTAATCTGGAGAAAAGCCTTGGCGTTGCTATTCTTGACCGGAAAAAGGGTGGTGCAAATCGTGACGGGGCAACCCTGACACCCTTTGGCGAGCAATTTATTGACCTGTATGAGACGTTTGAACAGGAGGCGAAGCGTACCCTCGATAAGCCATATGAGCAGTTCAGGGAGAAGCTTTCCCTCTTGTTTGACGAGGATGAAAACCACGGAGGCGTGTAATGAATTCCAAGAAGATTGATTTTACCATTCCAAACCTGGGCGAGGCAAAGATTCCCTCTCCCATCTTGATGAGCTCGACCCACAATGACGGGCAGGCGGATTATGTCTCCGATGACGACCATATCCTCTATAGCATTGATACCGATATCGACGATAAGGGGCGTCCGGTCCCCCGTCATGACGAAACCGTCGAGCTAGCAGGTCCCCGTGAGAAAATCTATTACAATCCTGCCCATACCCATGCGGCGATAACGACCTGCGGTGGAATCTGTCCGGGTATGAACAATGTCATTCGTGCTGTTGTGCGCTGCTTCTGGTACCGCTATGGGGTCAGGAGGATCAGCGGGGTCCAGTTCGGATACCAGGGTCTTTTGGAAAACAGTCCCTGGCCACTTATCCCCCTCGATCCCGATGTGGTGGATGATATCCAGGAGAAGGGTGGTACCATCCTTGGCTCCGCCCGTGGTGGAGGCAAGAAGGTCGATGAGATCGTCGACACGCTGGAAAAGCTGAATATCAACATCCTGGTGACCGTCGGTGGGGATGGAACGCTTCGTGGTGCTTCTGAGATTAGCGATGAGATAAAGAAGCGAGGCTTGAAGATATCCATCATCGGTATTCCCAAGACCATCGACAACGACCTCTCCTTCATACAGAGCAGCTTTGGTATGGATACTGCTGTGCAGATGGCCGTCCCTGTTGTGCGTTGTGCACACATCGAGGCTAAGAATGCCATCAACGGCATTGGCCTGGTAAAGGTCATGGGCCGGCATTCCGGCTTTATTGCCGCCAATACCTCCCTTGCCCAGAGTGATGTGAACTTCTGCCTTATCCCTGAGAATCCGTTTGACCTGGAAGGTCCACAAGGTTTCCTTACCAACCTACGCCGTCGTATCCTTGACCGAAGCCATGCTGTTGTGCTGGTTTCAGAAGGTGCTGGGCAGGAACATGCTCCTGCAACAGGAGAGACCGATGCTTCAGGCAACGTCAAGTTCCATGACATCGGCATATTCCTGAAGGAAAAGATTCTCGATTTCTTCGCCAAGGAGGGGATCAAGTGCAATGTAAAGTATATCGATCCTTCCTACATCATCAGAAGTGCTCCGGCAGACTCATTTGACTCGATCTACTGTGCCCGTCTGGGAGCCCATGCCGTGCATGCGGCCATGGCTGGCAAGACCAAGCTCCTGATAGGCCTGATGAACAACAGGTTCGTCCATCTTCCCATCGATGTCGCAGTAGGCTCACGCAACCATGTCGACCTTGAGGGTTCCTTGTGGAGGGACGTGCTGGAGAATACCCGTCAGCCCTTCAGCATGAAGAATCCAGTGGACGAGTAGAAATCCTGTCAGGAGAAGAGACAATTCCAGGAAGAAGAACTGGTATAAGAAGAGTTGTCAGAACAGGAATAGATACAAGAATAATAGAAAAGACAAAGGTGGGGAGGTTGCAAAGCAGCCTCCCTCTCTCTTGGGCTTTTGTCCTTGGTTGAAAATGGTGATGATGCAACCAAAGGAATAGACTGTCATATTCTTCTGGGATGATCATTTCCTACCCAATCGTCAATCTTTTAGACATCCGATCGATACTATGAGTACACCATCATCACGACGATAGGAAAATTCTGTTCCAGTGAGAATCATCAGGAACGAAGGTTCTTTCATCTTGTCGGTGTTGACCTTGGCCTGTAGTTCCAGCAGATGTCCAGCAACTTCCTCGATCTCTTTGGCTCCAAGTTTAACCTCGATTGCAGCCCATCTTCCAGCCTTCGAGCAGACGAGGGGTATCACCCTTCAACAATAGAGAAGGCTTGGTATCGGCAGCCTTCAAATATGATGGAGCTTTCTTGGATCGAGGCCGATAAGAGGACCTATGTCCCTTTTGCAGAGAAGAAGTATGATGTCCTGGTCTTTGGCATGCCCCAGTTCTTCCACTATGGTGAGGGTATGGGAACCAACCCTGTGATGATGATGCAGGCCCTCAGTGCCCAGGTCATCAGGCACAAGAGGGTCATGAGTGACAAGTGTGTCATCATCTGCTCCTCACTGTGCAACGGGTACTTCCATGACGAGCTCTGGCCCTACACCCGCAAGATGTACGAGATGTTCCAAAAGGATGAGATGAATATCCTGCCTGATATGCACCGCTATGGCGAGTACTTCGCAACTGACGAGGAGTATATCCGTCAGTACCGTTACTGCAATGCGTTCCACCCCTTTCACGGATTCTCCATGATTAGCTGTGGGCACATTGCGGAGATGAACACCAGCGCCATCTACCTGGTAGGGACACAGGAGCCTGGAATTGCCCGCGGAATGGGTCTGAAGACACGCTCTACCTTTGAGGAGGCCCTCGAGGATGCCAAGAAGAAGTTTGTGGGTGAGAATCCCAACATACTGGCTCTTCCTCTTGCCTTCAAGACAGCAGCTGTGCACCTGTGCATGAAGGACGAGGCGACTCCTGCTACCTTCCATTAGGGATAGGGAGTGCGGAAGGAATAACCAGAAACCGGATAGTTCCGGCAGAAAGTATTCGTCTATGAACGTAACAGTATAAGGGTAGGGAGTACTAAGAGAATGTTTCAAGGATCCTAGGACCCTGAAGCATTCTCTCATTCATCAAGCCCTCACCTCCTTCCCCCATTCATCGGCATTGAGCTTTACACAACCCGATCCATCCGCTTCTCTCTTTGAGAGATGAGGCGAACGGAGACCTCACAACCCAATCCTCATGATTGTGACTGTGCCAGGTGAAGTGTCAGAAAAGCTGACCGACACTGCCAATATTGTTCGGTTATCGTATCTTTCGGTTTGACATCATGGGCATCCTCTTCCTATAGTTAGGGTAATGAGGAAATTACCTATGAAAAGAATACTATTTTCGCTTCTGGTCCTTCTACTTTCCCTCTCCCTTGGATTTGCTCAAGCCAATAGGGAGAGGCATTCCGATGAGATGATCCGCATCGCCCTGATCGGTGAAAGTACCGTCGATGACGGGCAATGGTTCGAGAGCATGTACACCTCCCTGCTCCAGGTACAGCAAAGGAGAGGGGACATCATTGTCGGGCTCAGTGAAAAGCAAAATCCAGTGGCTGCAGGTACCTCCATCATGCAGTTCATTGCCCAGGGCTATGACATCATCATTGCCCATGGAGCCCAGTATGCAAGCATAGTAAAGGATCTTGCTCCCAGCCATCCCTCGGTCATCTTTGCCTATGGGACAGGTGAGGATACCAGCATCCCCAATGTATTTACCTACACCCCCAAGAGTGAACAGACAGGATACCTCAATGGCATCGCAGCAGGCCTTGGCACCAAGACCAATGTCATCGGGCTCATCGGCTCGGTCGACGGTGGTGATGCAGCACGCTATGACCGCGGCTTTGTCCTGGGTGTGCGCTCTGTCAATCCGAAGGCTGAGGTCCAGGTTGTCCATACCGGCACCTATACCGACTACATACGCTCCTCCCAGATGGCACATCTCTATGTGAGGACAACCGGTGCTGACATACTTACAGGCTCATCACAACAATCCAGAGGTGCACTTCGTGCAGTCGAGGACTATCCTGGTGAGGATGTTTTCTGGCTCGGAACCAGTGCCAGCAGTCCCAAGGTTCTTGCCGCCCAGCAGTACAACTGGGTGCCTATGATCAATGCCTTGCTGGATAATAAAAGCAACGGTATCCGCGGTGGAGTCAATCTATCCTTGAGTTTTGAGAATGGAGGCTTTTCCTACACCATCCTGACAGAGCAACCTGAGATACGTGATGCTCTGAACAGGGCCAAGGACGAACTGATGAAAGGTACTCTAACCATTGATTGGAAGAGCGTGAAGCTGTAAGACTGTAGCAAGGAAAGCTTGGAAGGTGCTCTGAATGATTTTGACCATAGTTGCAATAATTTTGCGAAATCACTGATAGAAACTTTTTAAGTAGTGGCAACGTAAATAAAAGCTAGAAAAAAATTATTAAAAAAACGCAAAAAAGTATTGATTCTTTTTGCTGTTGTTTGTAGTGTACTAGCCAGAAAGAGAACGACATGCTTCTGCGTCCGTCGGACCTGATAGCACAGAAATCGGATTTTTTCTAACCTCCTTTTGTTCCCTCTAGGGTTTAACCTCCTTTTCCCTAGGGGGTTTTTTTTGTCCTTTTGGATTTTGATGTGAAACTGAGATTATTATATAACTATTCGCATCATGTCCGTTCGGGTGGTGTCTTTATCAGGGTCTCTGGAACAATATCCTCACTTTGCTGAGAACATATTTCCCTATTGCAAGAGACGCACCCATTCGAGTGCGCCTCCTCTTCGTTTATCCCACATGCTTGGGAATTCTGTGTTTCCTTACCCCGTGAGATGGTGCTTTGGTTACTGCATCATGCTCAATCCAGTTCGAACACCCCAGTGTAGAGCTTCTGGTACTGGCCCTTCTTGTCCATCAGCTGCTGGTGGGTTCCCCGCTCGATAATCTGGCCTTGCTCGAGTACCATGATGACATCAGCGTTCTTTATGGTGGACAGCCTGTGTGCAATGACGAATACCGTCCTTCCTTGCATAAGGGCATCCATGCCTTGCTGGACTATCGCCTCAGTCCTGGTATCGATGCTGCTGGTTGCCTCATCAAGGATCAGTACCGGTGGGTTGGCAACGATGGCCCTGGCAATGGAGATGAGCTGCCTCTGCCCCTGAGAAAGGGACGATCCATCCCCAGCAAGCTCACTTTCGTAGCCTTGGGAGAGCAAGCGGATGAAGGAGTCGGCATTGGCGAGCTTTGCCGCCTCGATGACCTCCTCGTCGGTGGCATCGAGTCTTCCGTAGCGGATGTTCTCCATGACCGTACCCGTGAAGAGGTTCACATCCTGCAGCACGATGCCAAGGGAGCGCCTCAGGTCATCCTTGCGTATATTGTTGATATTGATCCCATCATACCGTATCTTGCCGTCAGCAAGGTCATAGAAGCGGTTGATGAGGTTGGTGATGGTCGTCTTACCCGCTCCTGTTGCGCCCACTAGGGCGATCTTGTGGGTAGGGCGGGCATACAGGGAAACATCCTTGAGCACCAACGTATCTTTGTTGTAGCCAAAGTCGACATTGAAGAACTGCACATAGCCATCGAGCTTGGTGTACATCTCCTTTCCTGTCTTACGGGGATTCTTCCATGCCCAGAAATTGGTCTTCTCCTCTGTTTCCACTATCGCACCGGTGTCATCATAGGCAGCATCTACCAGGGTGACATACCCCTGGTCAACTTCTGGCTCCTGGTCAAGCAGGGCAAAGATTCGCTTTGCCCCTGCAAGGGCCATGACCACACTGTTGAGCTGCTGTGCCATCTGGTTGATGGGCATGTTGATCGTCCTGCTCAACTGCAGGAACGTCGCGATGGCACCCAGAGTAAGGACTCCCCCCCACTCGTTGATAGCCAGCATTCCGCCAGCAATTGCCACGAATACATACTGGATGTAACTGATGTTGCCCATGATGGGCATCAGGATGTTTGCAAACCTGTTGGCCTTGTTCGCATTGTCGAAGAGTTCCTCATTGAGCTTGTCAAAGGACTTTTCAGCTTCCTTTTCATAGGTGAATACCTTGACCACCTTCTGACCATGGATCATCTCTTCGATGAAGCCGTTGGTCTTTCCCAGGGATTTCTGCTGGTCCATGAAATACTTGCCGCTGCGTTTTGCAACCTTTGAGGTGATCCAGAGCATGCCGGTAAGCGAAAGGATCACGACCACCGTCAGAGCCCAGCTTGTGAAGAGCATTGCAAAGAATATGGCTAGTACGGTAAGGGACGAGGAGAATATGTTCGGTATGCTCTGGGTCACCATCTGGCGCAGGGTATCGGTATCGTTCGTGTAGAGACTCATGAGGTCCCCATGGGAGCTGGTATCGAAAAACCTGATGCTCAGGTATTGCATATGGGCGAACATGTCATCCCTGATGGTCCTCAGCGCACTCTGTGCGATGGAAATCATCAGACGGTTGTATAGGAACGTTGCAACGACTCCTGCAAGGTAGATGCTTCCCATGATAGCGAGGGCCTTCAGCAAGGGTATGAAGGAAGGGTTTGTCTGGTTGGAGAGGGGAACTATGAAGTCGTCGATCAGGATGCGCAGGAACAGCGACCCCCCGACTCCGGCCAAGGCACTTACCACAATACAGAGCAGGACGAGGATGAAGCGCTTCTTGTATGGCACGAAGATGTATTCGAGCAACCGTCTCATCGTACGCTTGTCAAGTTTCAGCTTTCTGGTCTCTTTTTTGTCTTTATTCATTATGCCTCCTCCCTGCTCTGGGAGTCGTAGATCTCTCGATACATCTCACTTGTGCTAAGCAGCTCATCATGGGTGCCCACTGCCTGGATCCTGCATGCATCGAGAACTACGATCTTATCAGCATCCTTTACCGAGTTGATCCTCTGGCTGATGATAATCTTGGTGGTATCCTTGAGCTTGTCCCTGAAGGCACGTCGTATGAGGGTATCGGTCTTGGTATCGACTGCGCTCGTCGAGTCATCCAGGATGAGAATCTTCGGTTGTTTCAATATGGATCGGGCAATGCTGAGCCTTTGCTTCTGTCCTCCTGAGACGTTGGACCCATCCTGTTCGATATGGGTGTCATATCCGTCGGGGAAGCTCCGTATGAAGGAGTCCGCCTGTGCTATCTTGCAGGCCTCTATGATTTGCTCGTCACTGGCTTCGAGATTTCCCCACCTGAGGTTCTCCTTGATGGTACCTGAGAAGAGTACACTGTTCTGTAGGACAATGCTTACTGCATTCCTGAGGGATTCAAGCTGATAGTCTCGTACATCACGACCACCTACCTTCACCGAGCCCGAAAAGACATCGTAGAGACGGGGGATCAACTGGATGAGGCTGGTCTTCCCACTGCCGGTGGGGCCTATGATACCAACCACCTCCCCGCTCTTGATGTGGAGGTTCATATCCCTGAGGCACAGCTTGTCCTCCCGCTTTGTATAACTGAAGTTGACCCCGTCGAAATCAATGCTTCCGTCTGCAACGGTTGTACTAGCGCCTTCCTTGTCGAACAGATCACTCTTTTCGGCGAGCACCTCCTCGATGCGGAAAGCCGAAGCCCTGCTGATGGTGATCATGACAAAGACCATGGAGAGCATCATCAGGCTCATCAGGATTTGGGATGTGTAGGTGATGAAACTCATCAGCTGACCTGTGGTCATGCTGTCACTGACAATGAGACGCGCCCCCAAGTAGGAGATGGTGAGCAAACTGATATACATCAGGCCCTGCATCAGGGGACTGTTGAAGGCTACAATCTTCTCAGCCCTGCTGGAATCCTCATAGATGGAGGCAGAGACCTTCTTGAACTTCTCTGTCTCATGCTCCTCGCGTACAAAGGCCTTCACGACCCTCACTCCCCTGACATTCTCCTGCACTACCAAGTTGAGCTTGTCATAGGTCTTGAATACCCTGACAAAGAGAGGGTAGGCATGGGAGATGATGATGGCCATACCTATACCCAACAGCGGAATGGCACCCAGATAGACCAAGGAGAGCCTGGCATTGAGCCTGCTTGCCATGAAGAAGCTGAATATCAACATGGAGGGGCTGCGAACCGCTACCCGTATCAGCATCTGATATGCTCGCTGGACGTTGGTTACGTCTGTGGTCAGTCGGGTGATGAGGCTCGAGGAGGAGAACTTGTCGATATTGGAGAAGGAGAAGTCCTGGATGGAGTAGTACATCTTCTGCCTGAGGTTCTTGGCAAAGCCTGTTGAGGCAATGGCAGCAAAATATCCTGAGAGGACTCCAAAGATAAGTGCTACAAGGGCACATCCGAGGAGTATCATACCCCAGTACCAGATACGCTCGATATTGCCTGCATCAATTCCCTGGTCAATGAGGCTGGCCATGAGGTAGGGGATGAACACGTCCATGACCACTTCCAAGACCATGAATAGGGAGGTCAGGAAGCTGGGTAACCTATAGCCTTTTGTCTGTTTTCGTAAGTTCTGTAGCATGATATATCTGTTTACTCCAAATTCTTCTTGAGTTTTTCGGTTATGGTGAAGAACTGCCTAAGCTCCTCGTCTGTCAAATCGCTTTTGAGGGTCTGTTCGAACTCCTGGAAAAATGCCAGGTGTTGTGCACATAGCTTTTGGGATGTCTTTGTCAGGGTCACCATATTCTGTCGGGCATCAGTTGCCCTGGGTGAGCGTGAGATGAGGTTGTTGTTCTCCATCAGGTGTAGGATGTTGGCAGCGGTTGAGCCACGTATGCCAAATTCCTTTTGGATCTCTCTCTGTGGTATGGACGTCCGATTGGTCCTTCCAAAGAAGCTGAGGATCTGTGCCTGTACCGGGGTGATGGGAATCTGTACCTGTTTGCGTATTCCCTCTTCAATCTTCCGGGAAAAGAGGTTGGTGAGAATCTTCAGGGTCTGGACTATATGCTGGGAATGATGGGGCACCGGTACTTCTTCCTTACGATTGTTAGCTTGCTAACGATTTTAGTGAAGAATCCCTGTTTAGCCTAGGGTTGAAGGGTGAATAATGGGAGAAATGTACAACACCCTCGGATGAACAACCCTCTTTGCCCGCATTTCTTCATACGTGTGACCAGGCGCTCGCCATCAGGGCCCCCTGAGGAAGGGAGCCCTGATGGTGAGGGTACGCATTGCAGTATCTCTGCATTTCCTTGAAGCTCAGGGATGCGCTCTTGTGCTCTTCTCGCTGCTTTTTAGAAAAGATCGGCATACGCCTTGAGCACTTCATCACCCTCACAGCCATTGAGCACCTTGGTTGCAAGGACCTTGCCGAGCTGTACGCCCTCCTGGTCAAAGCTGTTGAGGTTCCAGGCAAAGCCTTGGAACATCACCTTGTTCTCAAAGTGGGCGAGCAGGGCTCCGAGGGTCCTCGGTGCAAGCTTTTCTGCAAACAACAGGGACGAGTAGCGGTTTCCCTCAAACTGCTTGTTGGGATTCGTATCATCCTTTCCCATGGCAAATGCCACTATCTGGGCAACAAGGTTTGCATTGAGCTTGGTCTGGCTTGTGGAATCCTCCACCACAATATCCTTGCCGTACTGGCAAGAGGTGAAGCCGATGAACTGCAAGGGAATGGTATCAGTGCCCTGGTGCAGCAGCTGGTAGAAGGAGTGCTGCCCGTTGGTTCCAGGCTCTCCGAATATGATGGGCCCTGTGCTGTAGGAGAGGACCTCGCCCCCCCTATTCACATGCTTGCCGTTACTCTCCATGTCCAGCTGTTGCAGGTGGGCAGGAAAGCGCGTCAGAGCCTGTGCATAGGGTAAGATCGCGGTGGAGGGAAGGCCCAGTGCATTTCTCAGGTAGATGCCGATGAGGGCATCGGCTAGGGCTGCATTCTTGGTGATGTCTGATTCCAAGGCGAGGATGTCAGCCTCATGGGAACCGCTGAGCAACTGTTCAAAGACAGGGTAGCCAAAGGCGAGGGAGAGGATTACCCCACCAACTGCGCTGGTGGAGCTGTATCTTCCCCCAATGAAGTCATCTATATAGAAGGCATCAAGCAGTGAGGAAGAGGCCGCTAGGGGACTGGTCTTGCTGGTGACAGCTACCATATGCTTTTCAGCATCAATGCCCTGTATGCCACTCTCGTTGATGGCCTTGAGCACCAGGTCCCTATTGGTGAGGGTCTCCAGTGTAGTCCCGCTTTTTGAGACCAGGATGAATAGGGTGGTCTCAAAGTCCAGGTCCTTGAGCACTTCAGCGGCATCATCGGGATCGACATTGCTGATGAAGCGCCCTTCAAGCTGCGCAATATTTTCTGCAGTGCACCAGCCCTTGAGGGCGAGGTAGAGGGCTCGGGGACCGAGGTCGCTTCCTCCAATGCCGATCTGCACCACCGTCTTGAAGGGTTTTCCGGTCGATCCCACGATCTCTCCTGCTCGCACCTGGTGTGCAAAGGTCTCGATCTTCTTCAGTACGCTAGCATAGAATTCACCCTTGTCCTCTCCGTCAGCAACAACAGGCTCGAGCACCTGACCTCGGGTAAGGTGGTGCAGTACCAGCCGTTTTTCGCCGGTATTCATCACCTCCCCATTGAGGATGGCCCGATATTTCTTGATAAGCTGCTGCTCGTCAGCGAGTTCCTGCAGTACTGCGAGACTCTGCTTGTCAACAGGCATCGCCGCATAATTGTAGCTCAAGCCTCCTGCAGCGGCGATCTGATAGGTCTTGATACGCTGTGCATCCAGTACGGTTGCCAGGTCCTTTGGCTGGAGGGTCATCAGTCGGGCATATGCATCTGTCTTGTCAAGATTCTTGAATTTCATAGGTTGGCTCCTTATACAAAAACACCCCTCCATTGTACTGGGAAGGGGCTTGGTAGTGCAAGGCTGTGTCACTCTTCAATTTCAGGGATGCGGGTCTTGAAACTATCCTGGAGGTCTTCCTTGTTCATCCCTTCACGAAGGATTACAAAGATGGTGTCGTCCCCTGCGAGGGTTCCCAGGATCTCAGGGAGGGCGAGGACGTCGAGGGCGATACCAACGCTGTTTGCATGGCCCGGACGAGTCTTTATGACGCCAAAGTTTCCTGAGAACTCTATGGAGAGGATTCCCCTTCTCACATCCTGGATGTAGCTCTTTTCCGATTCGCTGATCAAGTCATTGTCTGGCAGGGCATAGTAATAGCCTGACCATCCATCGGAAATCTTGCCGACCTTCAGCATCTTCAGGTCTCTGGAGAGGGTAGCCTGTGTAACTGAGTACCCTTCGGTTCTCAGCATCTCAAGCAGTGTATCCTGGTTGTCTATCCTGTTGCTCTTTATCAGTTCCTTGACAACAGTAAGACGGTTATGTCGTTGCCTCATTGTATGGCTTCTCCTGTCTAGCGCATCGAATTGGATATTTATGCGTTATATACGAATAAAGATACAGTACTATCGCAAGCAATGCAAGATTGAACACATCTCTTTTTTTTATGTAACGCTTGACCGCAGACCGAGAGTATAGCATTCTATCCACACTG
>CAZTXW010000029.1:0-23681 GCA_964617345.1 uncultured Sphaerochaeta sp.
TTAATATATTCACATGTACGATAGCTGATTTTTTTTCTTGTGTAAGGGGCATTTCAGTGCTACTCTTTATTTGTCGAACAAATGAACAATAAGGAGTAGTACCTTTGAAGATAGCACCCGTACGAAATGAACGCCTTTCTGACAAGGTAGTCGCCAGGTTCCTGGCTCTCATCCATGATGGGGATTTGAAGCCAGGCGAAAAATTGCCAACCGAAATTGAGATGAGCGAGAAGTTCTCTGTAAGCAGAGGAGTAATCCGTGAGGCAATGATCCAACTCCAAGCCTTGGGATATATACGTAGGAAGACAAAGGAGGGAACCTTTATCCAGGATGATATCCTGGACAAGCTCTCCCGCCCTGTATCGGATGCCCTCAAGGACGCAACGTTTCTGGATCTTCTGGACTTCCGTGATTCCTTGGAATCAAAGATGGTGGAAATTATCATTGCCCGTGCAAGTGATGATGAGATAGAAGAGATTCGTAGCTCTTTGTCTGTTGATACCGACAAGATAGGTGCCCTGTTTAGTTTGGACCATTATTTCCACTACAAGCTGGCGCAGGCTTCCCGTAACATCTTCTACATGAACTTCATTGATACCTACTACGACCTCATCGAGGAGCTGGCCTCCCGCAACAAGAAGCAGGAAGGCAGTCTGGCCCTTATTGAGGAGGAACACCGCCTGATCGTGGAGGCTATTGCAAAACGGGACAAGAAGGGAGCCAGCAAGGCAATGAAACATCATATGGAGATGGTTCGCAAGCGCAGGCTAACCAGTGAAGGGGGATCAGAATGAAAAAACAGATAAAATTACTCTCCCCTTGTGGGATCCTTGGATATGGTTTTCCCGATGCCTCCTTTGCTGCCGGGCTGGCTGATTTACCTGATGCGATCGTGGTCGATGCTGGCTCCACTGATGCAGGCCCCCATAAGTTGGGTGCCAAGACAGCGATCGTCAGTAGACGTGCAGCCAAGCAGGACCTTGTCCGGATTATCTTGGGCGGTTGGTCTCTGAAGATTCCTGTCATCATAGGCTCTGCTGGTGGCAGTGGGGGAAAAAGTCATATTGAATGGACTATGGGAATAATCTCTGAAATTCTCAAGGAGAATCCTCAGGTAAAACCTAAGACCGCCATCATCTGGGCAGATATTCCCAATGATGTGATACTTGCAAAGCTGCATGAGGGCAAGGTACATAGCCTTGATGCCGTTTCTTTACCTCTTGACGAACATATTCTTTCTGAGACTACAGGCGTTGTAGCCCAGATGGGTGTTGAGCCCATCCTTCAGGTTTTGGAAGCAGGGGCTACCCTCATCGTGTGTGGACGCGCCTACGACCCCTCTCCCTTTGCCGCGGTTGGCATCCACGCTGGGTTTGATCCGGCCCTCAGCTACCATATGGGAAAGGTCCTGGAGTGTGGGGCCCTTTGCTGTAATCCTGGAACCACCAAGGACTGTATGATGGGTGTGTTGTATGAAGACTGTTTTGAAGTCTATCCCTGTGACTCCAAACGCACCTGTACGACCCTCAGTGTTGCAGCCCACACCTTCTATGAAAAAGATCATCCCTATATTCTTCATGGCCCAGGAATCGCTATGGACCTCAGTGGTTGTAGCTTCACACAACTTTCAGGCAATCGTGTGAGGGTAGGGGGAAGTAAGCTCACCGCAACAGATCCCTATACCATCAAGCTGGAAGGGGCTAGGAAGGTTGCCTACCGGACCTTCGTAGTTGCAGGTGTTCGCGACCCCATCCTCATCTCCAAGATTGAGGAGGTGGAATCTCTGGTCACCGAAAGTGTGCGAGAGCAATATCGCGACATTGATGAGAGCGAGTACACCATCAACTTCATGAACTATGGCAAGGATGCTGTGATGGGGAAACTGGAACCCATAGCGGTAGCTGGCCATGAGATCTGTGTTGTCTTTGAGGTATTGGCCAAGAGCCAGGAGCTCTCATCTGCCATCTGCGCATCAGTACGCTCCACCTTCATGCACTATGGCTATGAGGGTAGGAAGTCCACAGCAGGGAACCTTGCCTTTCCGTTTGCACCCAGTGATGTGGAGTTTGGAGCCGTCTATGAATTTTCTGTCTATCATCTGATGGAAGTTGATGATCCTGCCTCCCTCTTCAGGTGGCAGTGGTGGAGGTCTTGATGGACAGATTGGTTGATCTCGCCCAGTTGCTCAGAAGCAAGAACAGCGGTCCTTTTCTCATTACCTTGGATGTCTTTTTCAGTGAAGAGGCTGTCTACCGTAGGGTGGTCGATAGTGGTGCCATCTCAGAGGAAAACATCCTGAAGCTCTACCACCTGAAGGGCTCAGATTTGTGCGGCATCTACTTCTTCGATGCGGCCTTGGGAATAAAGATAACGTACCACCGTCCGGTATCCTCGGGCACCTGTGGTGACAGCGATGTGTATGGGGCACAGCAACATGCTCCTCTTATGGAACTACTCATACCCTAGGGGGACTGCCGATGGATAAGAAACTGCTACAGACCAGGGAAAAAACATATTGGAAGAGAATCAAGAGCGAGAAGGTCTTGTACTTGCTGCTGCTTCCGACGCTCATATTTTTCGTTCTGTTCAGAGTGTTGCCCATCATCAACATGCGCCTCGCCTTTTTCCAGTTCAGGTCCCGAGGGGCCTGGCCGTTCGTAGGGCTGAAGTACTTCAGGATAATATTCAGCAGTCCCGGCTTCAAGCAGATACTTGGCAATACCCTTATCATCAGTTTCATGAAGTATGTCCTGCTGTTTCCAGCCTTCGTCATATTCGCCCTCATGCTCAACGAGGTGCGCTCCTTCAGGTTTCGCAAGTACGTGCAGGTCGTCTCGTATCTTCCTCACTTTCTCTCTTGGGTTGTCATTGCAGGCATCTGGATCAGCAGCCTCTCCCTCGCTGGTGGGGTTAACCAGATCATGGCCTTCTTTGGCATGGATGCTGTTGACTTCATGACCGACAGGGAGAAGATCCGTTGGATCCTGATGATCTGCGAGGCATGGCGGAGCATGGGTTGGGATTCCATAATCTTCTATACTGCTATCCTTGCTATCTCGCCCACCTTGTATGAGGCAGCTGAAATTGACGGAGCGAACCGGATGCAGATCATCAGGAATATCATCCTTCCGGCTCTGGTGGTTCCCATGATCACGATGTTTATACTCAACCTTGGCTTCTTCCTCAACGCAGGCTTTGACCAGGTATTCAACTTCTCCAACCAGGCTGTGGAAAGCACCATCGATATCCTCGACACCTATATCTATCGTATCGGCATTGAGGGAGGTCAGTACTCCCTGGCCACAGCGGTCAGTCTCATCAAGGGTGTTGTAGGAGTTCTTCTTGTCTGGTCTACCCATATCTTTGCCAAGAAGGTCTCTGGAACGGGGGTGTGGTCATGAGAAAAGCAAAACGCCTATCAGGTGGGCAGATTGTATTGGGAATCTTTTTGTTGTTCATCACCCTTACCATGCTCGTCCCCCTGCTCAACATCCTTGCAAAATCCTTCTCTTCGTCTTTGCAATCACCTCTGATGGGAGGTCTGACCATTTTCCCCAAGGAGATTGATTTCATCAACTACAGGATAGTGTTCAGCCACCCCATTCTGGTGCCGGCTCTGATCAACTCGATCATCATCACGGTGGTGGGAACGATAGTGAATATTGTCCTGACTACAACAGCTGCCTATGTGCTCTCCCGACCAAAGTTGACCCTCAAGGGCCCCATCATGGTATTCCTCATCATCATGATGCTTTTTGATCCCGGTCTGGTCCCTGAGTACATCGTCGTCCAGCAGCTTGGGCTTATGGGTAGCAAATGGTCGGTCATCCTGGTGACAGCAGTGAATGTCTACTATCTGGTCATCATGATGCGGTATTTTGAAAAGGTCCCCCTCTCCATCGTAGAGGCGGCAACTATCGATGGGGCCAACCATATCCAGATGTTGTTCAAGATATTCTACCCCCTGAGCAAGGCTGGCGTTGCCACCATCACGATGTTCTATGCGGTCGTACGCTGGAACGAGTATTTCCGAGCAGGCATCTATCTGACGCGCAAGTCCACCGATACGGTGTTGCAGGTTATCCTGCGTCAATTCGTAGTGCTTGGGGACACCGTCTCCATCATAGGGCAGCAGAATGTCTTCGACTATAACGTGATGGCTCGCGTCGATTATAACGCCCTGAAGGGAGCTACTATTATCGTAGCAATTATTCCTATTCTCATTATCTATCCATTTGTGTTGAAGTTCTATGCCAAGGACGTCTTCTCAGGTGGAATTAAGGAGTAGTCTTATGCATGAACCAAGGAGGTTTTTCATGAAAAGAAAACAGGTTGTAATGGTGTTGGTATTGCTAGTGTGTGCCGGGTTCCTATTTGCAGCAGGATCAAAGGAAGCTGCACCGGTTAGCAAAGGTTCACAGATAGGGACAGCCGGAAATCCGGTGCAAGTCACTTACCTGTGTAAGGATGTCGATCCGATAACTGATGCACAGCAGCTCGGGATATTGGAGAAGGCAATCGAGGAAGGTATGGCAAAAGAGGGCAACTATGTAGACTTGGTCATCCTTTCCGCTCCTACCGGATCGTACGCTACGGTGGTGCCCATAGCTTTCAGAACAGGACAGATCAACCCTGACCTGATCTACTTCCAGGGCAATGACCAGCCGATCGCCCAAGAAGGGTTGCTTGAGGATTTGGTTCCGTATGTCGAGAAATCAAAGAACATCAAGGCCATCATGCCTGACCATACCAAGGCAGCAATGGCAAACTACCCCTACCTGATGTGGCTTGCCCCAGCTCGTGTGCAGATTCCTGTCATGCGTTCTGACTGGTTTGCCAAGTTGAAGAGCAGCAAGGCTTTGCTGGAGAACCCTACGGTTGACAACTACTATGCCCTCTTCAAGGAGATCAAGAGTAGTGGCCTGGCCAAGTGGGCTGTCACCACTGATGGGGGAATCCTCAAGCTTGACTCAGTATTCAACCATGCTTTTGGTGTCACAGCAACAATCGTAAAACAGAATGGCACATGGGTCTATTCTGAAATTACCCCAGCTACCAAGAACAAGCTTGCCTTCTACGCAAAGCTTTTCAAGGAAGGACTGTTGGACAACGAGTATGTGACCAAGAAGTGGGATACGATGGAGCAGGCTTTCTATGAAGGCGAAGCTGGTTTTGTCTCAGGGACTGCAGGTGATGTGGTAAACGTGTACAACAACAAGATGAAGGAGACCAATGGTGTAGAACTGGTGGTCCTTCCTCCTGCCAAGGGAGTCAGTCAGGCCTATCAGAGCATCGACGTGACCAAGGAGAGCCGTGGGTTCGCGATGAATGCAGACTCAAAGGTAAAGGATGCTGCTTGGGCCCTGTTGGAGTTCATGGCAGGGGAAGAGGGACGTAAGCTCGACAAGCTCGGTCTGGAAGGGATCCACTACACCATGGAGAACGGCAAGTATGTGCTTACCAAGCAGTTCCCCTCCTGGTGGGCAAAGTTCTGGCCGACCATGAACGGTCTTGACCTGAGCAATGTCGTTGGTGAAGTTCTTTCAAAACCTGCAATCGCATCGTTGGATGCAGCTGCCAAGTACTTTGCTGCAGACACCAATGTGTTGCTTCCTGAGGATTTGCTTCCTCTCAAGGATGCAATGAACAAGCTTTACCGTGAATATTCTACCGATATCATTCGGGGGGTAAGACCTATCTCTGATTTTGATGAGTTCGTCACCAAGTGGAATGCCGCTGGCGGGACAAAGGTTTCCGAATATCTGGGTACAGTGCTCTAAACCTACAGAGTTGGATGTATGCCGGGTCATCAGACCCGGCATACCCTTGTTAGGAATGATTTTCTTTTGTAAGGATTGAGTATGACCACAAAGGCTTTTCTTGAAAAAGTGTATGCCGGTTTCCTCGGCATGAACATTGGGATCCGTCTTGGTGCTCCTGTGGAGCCTACCCTGTGGACGAGTGAACGGATAGAGCGTTTTTATGGGGATATTCACTCCTACGTGAAGGATTTTAAGAATTTTGCAGCTGACGATGATGTTAACGGACCTGTATATTTCCTGCGTGCCCTCAATGATGGGGCATTGGATAGGCCTCTCACACCCTCAGATGTTGCAGAGGCGTGGTTGAATTACTCCCGTGAGGGTGTAGGGATGTTCTGGTGGGGAGGCTACGGGGTAAGTACCGAACATACGGCCTTCCTCAATCTGCTCAATGGGATAGAGGCACCCGCTTCTGGATCCATCCAGACCAATGGCAAGACCCTTGCCGAGCAGATAGGGGGGCAGATTTTCATTGATACCTGGGGCTTTCTCTTTCCAGGGGAGCCCAAAAGGGCGGCTCAGTACGCCCGTACAGCAGCGAGTGTCTCACACGATGGGGATGGCCTGCATGGCTCTGCCTTCATTGCAGGTTGTATCGCACAAGCATTCATCAGTGATGATATCCAGAATATAGTTGCAGTGGGACTCTCCCTCATTGACGAGAATTCGACCTATGCGAAGGTAGTTCGTGCTGTGAGGGATTTTCATGCCCAGAGTCCTGATGACTGGAAAGCATGCCTTCGCTACCTTCAGAAGCAGTGGGGCTACGACCGATATCCTGGGGTGTGCCACATCATCCCCAATGCAGGGGTCTGCATCATGGCTCTGCTCTATGGAGAGAGCTTTGCCCGTGGTGTTGAGATAGCCACGATGGCAGGATGGGATACTGATTGCAATGCGGGAAATGTAGGCTCCATCCTAGGGGTAGCCGGTGGCTTGTCAGCCTTGCCTGATCACTACCGCACACCCATCGGGGACATGATTGTGCTTTCGGGCATCTCAGGCTACCTCAATATCCTCGATGTCCCCACCTATGTCAAACAGCTGTGCAAGCTGAGCTTTCAGGTACGGAACCTAGAGATTCCCAAGGAGATTGACGTACAGGAAGGGACCATAGACTTTGACTTCTCCCTCCCTGGTTCCACCCATGGCTTCAGGCTCTCTGAGACGCATGGCTTTGTGTTGCGCAATGAAGGCAATGCGTTGTCCATGCTCTATGACCGAAAGATCCGGCCACAGGGAACCCGTCTCTTCTACAAACCCTTCTATAGGCGCTCTGATTTCGATGATGAGCGGTACATGCCGGTGTTTTCTCCTACCATCTATGCTGGACAGACAGTAAGTATGAGCTTGCGTTTTGAGAAGTTCAGCGGAGAAAGCATTACCCTTTCTCCCTATGTGCGAAATACCTTTACAGGGGAGCTGGTCCTGTTTGGGAGCCTTGTGATATGGGATGAAGAGAGACAGGATATTATATTCACCATAGATAAGGATCATCCTGGCCTGGTCGGTGCCATGATCGACGAGGTAGGGCTCGTATTTGAAGCAAACTCCCCTTCGAAGAACCGGGATTTTGGAGTCCTGTTCCTTGAAAGGTTTACCGTAAGCGGAAAGCCTGACTACAGGATAGACCTTTCCAAGCAAAGGAAGGAGTTCGCTTCCATAACCCCCTTCTCCCATAACCATGGTTCCTGGAGCCTGGTGAAGAGTGATGGGGGAACAGTTGAGATGGAAGTGATGGCTCTCGAGCATGGGGAAGCATGCACTGGCAATTATTTTGCCAGGGATATCCGGGTCGAAGGTTCTGTTACTCTCTACCGAGGCAGTTCTGCTTTGTTATCCGTACGTGTAGAGGGAGCCCGTAGAGGCTATTATGCTGGCTTCCACAAGGGAGAACTTGGCATATTCAAGCATGAGGGGGGTACATTCACCGCACTTGTGAGTAAGAGCTATTCACCTGAGTTGGGTAGATGCTATGTCTTGGGCCTGGAGGCAAGGGGAAAGACGCTGGCCTTGGGCCTTGAGGGAAAACCTATACTTGAGGTCAATGACGAAGCCTTCGGCCATGGGATGGTAGGATATGCAGTGTATGAGGGAGGTCGTGTTGGTTTCGGCTCCCTGAATGTGAAGGAAATGGAGGAACAGGAATGATAGATAGGAAGAAATTTGTTGCTGACAGGGCCTTGGTACAGGATAGGGCTGTGGGTTCCCTCATTGGCCTGGCCATTGGGGACTCGTTTGGTGATGCTGCAAGGATGCAGGCTAACCGTGAGTCCTATGGATTCATCACCGACTTCAATGCCGGGGCAACCTGGAGTACCGATGACACGGAGTTTGCCCTGCTTACGGCCAAGACCCTCATCAAGTGTAAGGGCGATCTTACAACGGATGATGTAGTGGCTGCATGGTTTGAGGATGTGGTCGTGCAGGATGAGTTCAAGCGGGGTGGGGCAAGTGAGGTCGCAGCAGCCATAAACCTACGCAAAGGGCTCCGTCCTCCCCAGAGCGGGAAGTTCAGCACCTTTCATATGAGTGATGGCACGGCCATGAGGATCCCACCGGTTGGGATTATCTGTGCAGGAGATCCTGAAAGGGCAATAAGACTCGCTGGTATAGACGCTTCCATCAGTCACTCCGGTGATGGCATATGGGGAGCTCAGGCCGTTGCAGCAGCAGTTGCAGTTGCGATGGTCGACGCTAGCTTTGATGAGATATTCAAGGTTGCCATGGAGAGCATCCCCAAGGATAGCTGGCTCTACTACAATATGAAGGCGGCCTTTGCGCTCATAGAGAAGGCCGATGGCAATATCCTGGATTGCTGGATGCCCCTGCATGACGAGCTTCGTGCTAGCACCTGGGCAACCACAGCAGAAGCGATTCCTGCTGCCTTTGCCTGTCTTGCCCTCAGTCATAAGGACTTCCGTAGTGGCTTGGTCCTTGCAGGAAACTTCGCTCGCGATGCAGATACCATCGGGGCTGTGGCAGGAGCAATCCTAGGGGCAAAGTATGGGCTTGCCTCTATCCCCCAGAGGTGGGTTGAAAAGGTGCGTTATCCTTCCGGGACATGTTTGCAGTTTACCAAGGGCCTGGATGTCTGTGCGATGGGTGAGCAGTTAGCAGATTTGATTACGTAGTCGCATCCGATAGTGGTACGTACAGCAGGATCATAAAAGATAGTACACGTTCTCTGGTTGTGCAGATGAGAAAAGAGACTCCCTCAAGATGAAGGAGTCTCATATTGGTTACTTGTCGAGAAGCTTGAGGTACAACTCATTCTTGGCTGGGGTGTCCAGGACTGAAGTCAGGGTAGCCTTATGATCCTTGAAGAGCATGAAGGAGCCTTTGTTGTCTTTGGTGCACTGAGTCCAGATGGGTAGCCCGTTTCCATTGGGATTGCCTGTCCTCATGAAATTGGACCAGTAAGACATCATAGTATCGCTGAGGTCGTGGTCGGCCTGTGTCCATTGTCTCTGGGCAGGAATATCCCTCATGGAACCAAACATGTACCAGAGCTCTGAAGAGTGGAATGAACCATAGAAAGCCTCATCTCTGCCACCGACATACTCAGGGAGGTGGAAGGGAAGATCCTGGTTGAAGTAATAGACATAGCTATTGTATTCAGTTCGGCTCCTGGTGTTCATGGAGTTAATTCTGTGATCCATGAATACCTGCTCGCTTCTTAGACTCAAGTTGGCGCGGTAGGCTTCTGTCTCATTTGTAGCAGGGAAAATTGAAAGCAGATTTGGCTGGTCGCCAAACATCTTTTTCAAATTCTCTTCATAGACGGCGAGAGGCATCGTTCCCGCTGGGTTTCCTGCAAGGGAGGTCATCTCATCAGAAGTGCCTCCGATTAGGATGTCCAGTCCAGCCAGCTTTCCACTTCCTTCGATATCAAGTCGTGCAGAGGGGACGACTACATCATCAACAATGGAGGACTTGCTGGTAGCTGTAAGGGCTTTGGCCTCTTTGGAGAAGAACACGTTTGCATCAAGGCTGCGCAAATCACTCAGGGTCGTTCCTTTTCCAAATACCTGGTCGACCATCTCCTGATTCTTTTTCTGAGCCTGCTCGAGTGTTGTCAGCGTCAGTGGAGATATGTTGTAGCTAAAGCCGCTCTGCAAGATTGCCCTACTGTAGAGCCCGTCAGCTGCAGGGGTGGAGAGCAGGACTCTCGCGTCCATGGCTCCAGCGCTCTGGCCTCCGATGGTCACGTTAGCAGGATCACCTCCAAAGGCTTTGATGTTCTCCTGCACCCATTGGAGTGCTTTCACCTGGTCAAGGATGGCATAGTTGCCACTTGTGCCTTGCTCAGCAGTCAATTCGGGAAGACTTAAAAAGCCCAAGGTACCAAGCCTGTATTGCACCACAACTACGATAACGCCTTTGTTGGCGAGCTCTGATGCATTGAATTCCACTTTGGATGCATAGCCATGGTCATTTCCCCCACCATGGATATAGACAAATACTGGAAGGTTTGCTGTCTTGACTGTTGCCTCTGTGGCAGGGGTGTACAGGTTCAGATAAAGACAATCCTCACTGATGTCTGGATCATTGTCCTTGCTGTAGTAGAATTCATCCCCATAGAAGGATCCGCCTGTGTTCCCGCTCTTGTCCTGGATGGGCATGGCAGGCCACTCATTACAGGCCCTTACCCCTTCCCAGGGCAGTACATCGGCCGGTGCCCTGAAACGAAGTTCTCCAACAGGGGGCGCTGCAAAAGGAATACCTTTGAATAGGGTTACTCCACTTGTGTCACTTTTGACACCGCTGATGAGTCCGCCAGTTACTGATACGACACCAAGGGATTGTGCATTTTTGAATGCAATCCCTTGTTCCCTTGTGCCATTGGCGAACAGCACTCCAACTAAAGCCAACATTACAATTCCAATCATGATTTTTCTTTTCATATGAATCTCCTGTGCATACCAGTATCAACCCAATAGTGAGGCAACCTAAACAGAAAAAAACTGGAATTCCTAAGAAACTTTATTCGAAAATGCTACTCATATAGAATTATTGTCTCTTGTTTTCCCAAGGTTATTACTATCAGTATTGTTTAGATCAAACTGGAGCATGTCGTGAATGAGTCCATAGAGGTCCTATAACATGTGGTGACAAAGCAGAGAGGAAAACTCAGTTGAATGGCTCTCCACCTGATCATCCTTCTGTCTTGATCCTTGCATCGGGTAATGCATGTGGATTGTTGTCCTTGTGATAGGAAAGAATCACTGCATCATGTTTATCCTCATGATGCAGGATCATGCGCCTGTGCATCAAAGTGGCGGAAGCCCAACCAGCTTAGGTTGACTGTATGGGGGAGGATGTCATTGGTTACAATCCTGAAGATGCACTGACACTCTTTGATTGGAAACCCTTGTGTTATGGGATAGGGCTCATAGCAGCGGAAGCTCAATCTGGTCTTCCTGTGCTATTAGGCAAATTACTGTACTTATAACTATAGTAGCATTACCAAGGGTATCGGGTTAAGATTACAAGTAGGGCACAAGGAGATAGAAGTATGGATTTACACGTACAAGGAAAAAACGTACTGATCACAGGAGGCAGCGCCGGAATCGGGCTTGCTGTTGCACGCAAGTATGCACAAGAGGGTGCCAACGTGGCTATCTGGGCTCGAGGATCCGAGAGAGCTGTAGCTGAGGCGCTACGCATTGAAAAAGAGTTCAAGGTGAAGGCAATTGGAATCTCTTGTGATGTCACCAAGATGGAGAGCATTGCACAAGCAATGGAGGCAACCCTTGCTTCCTTCGAAGGCATCGACATCCTTATTAACAATGCAGGAACCGGCAGTGAAGAGACCATCATGAATGCTCCTGATGAGAGGTGGCAATACTACTGGGATTTGCATGTGATGGCTGCGATCAGGACTTCCAGGTTGGCAGTACCTTCCATGAAAAAAAGGGGTGGGGGAGTCATCATCCAGACTGCATCCATATGTGCAAAGCAACCTTTGTGGTATGAGCCTATCTACAATACGACAAAAGCAGCACTGGTGATGTTCAGCAAGTGCCTGTCGAATGAGCTCATCTCAGATGGCATCAGAGTGGTTACCATCAGCCCTGGGCTGGTATTGACCGCTGACTGGTGGAAATCAGCAGATATCCTGTCAGAGAAGGAAGGCCTTACCTCTAGGGAGTTCCTTGATGGAATCGCCCAAAAGCATGCACCCATAGGTCGCTTTGCCTCTCCCGAGGAGATTGCTGAGTTTTATGTGTTCATCGGATCTGAGAAGGCAAGCTATAGCGTAGGGTCCAACTACTCCCTGGATGGGGGATGGCTGAATGTCATCGACTGATGCAAGAGTGTTTGTAAAACCTGTAGGATTGAATTACAAGAGATAAGCAGCACCAGGGTTTCCCTCGTGCTGCTGCTTCCCGAAACTCCTTGCTATGGCACAAAGCTAGTACCTGACAGGGACTCCCGTCCTTCCTGACTTATACATCCCCTCAATGATCTTCACCGTCTCCAGACCCTCTGCTCCAGAGGAGATTGGTGTGGTGTCGTTTAGTATCGCTTGGGTGAAGTTCTCTAGCTGGAGACGGAAGAAATACCCTACAGGGTCAATGGTCTTGAAGAATGCTGCGTCTTCCATCTTCCATACCTCGAGCATCTTCTCTTCCCCTGCAATGGTCCAAAGGTCATTGTATGGAGGCTCTGCCACACCGCTTCTACCTGCGATGAACATCGCACCCCCATCAGTCTGGACGCCGGCGGAATAGGCATTAGAGCCATGGACGTGAACCTTTGCATAGATGCCGGGTTTCTGGGAGTTCGATACCAGGATGGAGGCTATCGCGCCGCTTGCAAAACGCACTGTTCCGACCACGGTATCCTCCACCTCTATGTAGGGATGGTTGATGTTGTCCCACTGGGCATAGACCTCCTTGACCGGTCCTAGGAACCAGTGAAGGAGATCGAGCTGGTGGGGTGCCTGGTTGATGAGCACCCCTCCTCCCTCCTTGTCCCACTTGCCTCTCCAGGGATCACTGTTGTAGTACTCCTCGTCTCTCCATCCAAGCATGGTAACCTGACCGATCATAGCCTTGCCGAGCTTTCCCTCCACAATTGCCTTGTGGATACGTTGTGTGGAAGGGAGCCAACGTCTCTGGCTGATGACAGCAAGTTTCTTCTTTTCCTGCCTGGCACAGTCGATCATCTCCTGACAGTCGGCTACGGTAAGGGCCATGGGCTTTTCAACCAGGACATGGGCACCTCCTCTCAGGGCTTCCAGGGTGTTCTCCTTATGGGCGGGGTGTGGGGTGGTGATGACCACAGCATCGACCTTGGCTTCGGTGATCATCTTTTGCATGTCTGTGAAGGCAAGGATGCCCCACTGCTTTGCAAAGAGGTCCGCCTTATCCTTGTTCCTGCCCCAGACAGCAACTAATGTACTGTCCTGAGCCTCTGTGAGTGCCTTGGCATGCACTTGTGCAACTTTTCCATATCCAATGAGAGCGTATCGTACCATAGTATCCTTCTTTGTTTGTTAGGGGAGCAGTACAACCTTCAGCAGATTGTCCTCTCGGTTGTAGAGCTTGTCAAACCACGCCTGGCCCTCACTCAAGGGAGCCGTCTTGCTGATGAGATCATCGACTACCAGTTTGCCGCTAGCCATAAGCTTGATGACAGCAGGGTACTCGCCACTGATGGCGCAGCTTCCCTGCATGCGAATCTGTCTTGTTACAATCTTCTGTAGGGGCAGTTCGACCTTCGGGCTCACATTCCCTACCAGTACAACAGTCCCGCCTTTCTTCACCACATCGAGTGCTGTGTTGATAGGAGCTGTTGCACCTACCGCCTCATAGACCTTGTCCAGCATTGCCCCGTCTGTAAGGGCGGCAATTTCCTGTACGAGATTCGGGTCCCTGGGATCAAAGGCGTGGTCAGCACCACAGGAGCGTGCTTTCTCTCTTCTCACCTCGTCAGTCTCCAGTGCAATGATCAGACCGCTGGTGATGGGCCGTAACAACTTGAGGATAAGCAGACCTATCAAGCCCGTTCCTACCACAGCCACATCCTCACCCAGAAGGGGAGGCGCAAGGCTTATAGCATGAGCAGCAACGCCAGCAGGCTCTGCCATAGCTGCCTGGATGAAGTCCAGCCCCTCAGGAAGCTTGTAGAGGATGCGCTCCTCAATGAGGGCATACTCTGCAAAGATTCCATCCTGCTTGTATTCGTCACAGCTTACACCCATGACTTTTCTGTTGTTGCAGAGGTTGACCTTTCCTTGCTGGCAGAAAGGGCAGATACCGCACCAGATGGTGGAATCAAAGGTGACACGATCGCCCTTGGCAAAGTTCTGTACCAAGGAGCCTACCTCCTCAATGACGCCACTGGCCTCATGGCCCATGATGATAGGAGGTTGGCGCCTGCCGGTGGAACCGTCAAAGCCATGGACATCGCTGCCACAGATAGCTGCTGCCTTGATGCGGACCAGCACTTCAGTAGGGCTGCTGATCGTAGGCTTGGGAACATCCATATACTCGAGTTTCTTGTATTCGGTCATTACCAGTGCTTTCATGTTTACCTCTGTATCCTTGCACTCGATCCTTGGGCAAGGGCTTCTACCTGGGCGAGTGTAGCCATGGTGGTGTCCCCTGGGAAGGAGGTGAGAAGAGCCCCATGTGCCCATCCTAGCTTCAGGCTCTCTTCGGGGGTTTTACCAGCCAACAGCCCATAGATGAGTCCACTGGCAAATCCATCACCCCCTCCTACGCGGTCGTAGACATCAAGGGAGCAGGTCGGGGCTGTATAGGCCTTCCCGTCATACCAGAGCACTGCACTCCAGTCGTGGCGATTGGTCGAATTGACCTCACGCATGGTGGTAGCCACAGCCTTGACGTTGGGAAAGCGCTCCGAAACGGTGCTTTGCATTGCAAAGAAGGAGGAAGGGTCGAGCTTGCCATGGGTGGCAACCTCAGGCCCCTTGAGCCCAAGACCCATCTGCAGGTCCTCCTCGTTACCGACAAGTACATCGACATGTTCCACTATGGAGGAGAGGATCTTCTGGGCGACTTCCTGAGGGACCTCGCCCTCCTTGGCAATGGAACGCCAGAGTTTTTCCCTGTAGTTCAAGTCGAAAGAGACAATGGCCCCAGCCTTTTTTGCCCGCTTCATCGCATCGATGATGAGGGCGGGATTGTTCTTGGAAAGGGCAGCGAAGATCCCTCCAGAGTGGAACCAGCGAACCTTGTTGGCAAAGATGGCATCCCAGTCGAAACTCTTCTCGTCCAGGAGGGCCGCTGCCTCATTGCTACGGTTGTAGAACACTACAGGGGCCCTGAGTCCCTGGCCGCGGTCACTATAGACATTGGCCATGTTGGGCCCGCGTACCCCGTCATGCTCAAATCGCTTGTAGATACCTGTGACACCCATCCTGCGCACTTCGGCTTCTATCTTGAGCCCAAGGGGGTAATCGACCATAGCCGATACCACCGCCGTCTTCTGGCCAAATGCACGACTGAGGTTTGCAGCCACATTGAATTCACCACCCGAGACATGAAGGTCCAGATTCGTAGCATATTCAAAGGGAACCACCCCTGGGTCAAGCCTGACTATCAGGGCTCCTAGGGAGACAAGGTCAAAGCCATCACTATGTTTGGGAAGAACTTGTATTGTAGCCATCTATACGCTCCTAATTGTTAAATACTATACGTTGTCGATGCGGTATCACCACCACGGCCTGTCCAGTTGGTGTGGAAGAACTCGCCCCTTTCCTTGTCTACTCTCTCATAGGTGTGGGCACCGAAGTAGTCACGCTGTGCCTGCAACAGGTTGGCAGGAAGACGCTCGCTACGGTAGCTGTCAAACCACGAGAGGGCTGAAGATAGGGAAGGGGTGGGGATGCCGTTGAGAGCCGCTGTCGCAACTGTATCGCGTAGGCTCTGCTGGCTGGTATTGAGTATGTCGGTGAAATAGGAATCCATGACCAGGTTGTCCAGCTCTCCCTTCTTCTTGAAGGCTTGGCTGATCTTGTCCAGGAATGCCGACCTGATGATGCATCCGCCTCTCCACAACAGGGCTATGCTGCTCAGGTTCAGGTCCCAATCATTGCTCAAGCCCGCACTCTTGATGAGGGAGAAGCCTTGGGCGTAGGAGATGATCTTTGCAGCATACAGGGCTTTGCCCAGTTCATCGATACATGCTTGTTTCTCATGGGCCAGTTCAATTTTCTTGGGCGGGAAGGCCTTGCTTGCAGCAACGCGTTCCTCTTTCTGACTGCTGACACTACGGGCAAAGACAGACTCGACGATGAGCGTCAGGGGAATTCCAGCATGCAATGCTGCGATTCCCGTCCATTTTCCGGTTCCCTTCTGTCCTGCAGTATCGAGGATGGAGTCGACAAGGGCAGAGCCATCCTCATCCTTATAGCCAAGGATATCGGCGGTTATCTCAATGAGGTAGGAATCAAGATCGCCCTTGTTCCAGGTGGCGAATACCTTTTGCATCTCGTCGTTGCTCATACCCAGGTACCTGTGCATGAGGTCATATATCTCACAGATGAGCTGCATATCACCATATTCGATGCCATTGTGGACCATCTTTACAAAGTGCCCTGCTCCACCTTTTCCTATCCAGTCACAGCAAGGCTCTCCATCGACATGGGCAGAGATTGCCTGGAACATTTCCTTGATCTCAGGCCAGGCTTTCTTCGATCCTCCCGGCATGATGGAGGGTCCAAGCAGGGCTCCCTCCTCGCCTCCGGAAACGCCAGTTCCGATATAGAGCAGCCCTTCATCCTCTACACGCTCCATCCTGCGCTGGGTGTCCTCATAGTTGGAGTTCCCTCCATCGATGATGATATCACCTTTTTCAAGCAGGGGGATGAGGGTTTCGATGGTATCGTCGACAGGCTTGCCCGCCTTTACCATCATCATGACCTTGCGTGGTGTTTCCAAGGAGGCTACAAGCTCCTCAAGGCTGTGTGTCCCAATTATATGCTTACCCTTGGCCCTTCCCTCTATGAAGGAGTCGACCTTGGAGGTGCTTCTGTTGTATACGGCAACGGAAAAGCCCTTGCTCTCCAGGTTGAGTACCAGGTTCTCTCCCATGACGGCTAGACCGATCAGACCGATAGATGCTTTCATATGCTATTTTCTCCTCAATTCAAATACGTCTCTTTGCGATGACATTTCTCATTTTATTCAAATTTTCGACTCCCAGGTTTTTCATCCTTTCCAGGACCTCCACATAGAGGATGTCGATAATAGTCAGTGATACGATTCGTGCAGAGAAGGACTCTGCAACCAGCAGGTTGGTGCCGGTGGCGACATGGAGGACGTTTTCAGTCATCTTTGCCAACGGCGACCGGTTGTTGCTGGTAAGGACAGCGATGGGGCAGTTGTTGTTACGAAACTCCTCTGCAATGGCAAGGGTGTCGTGCCCCGATCCTGTGTGTGAGATGATCAGGGCTATATCTTGCTCTGATGACTGGGATGCGAGCATCAGCTGCATATGGAAATCAGCTGCATAGTTGCAGTTCAGCCCTGTTCTGATAAGCTTGTGGTAGGCATCGAGAGCTAGGATGTTCGACCCACCAAGACCTATAAGGTAGATGTTCCTTGCTTCTGAGAGCTGTTTGCCTACCTGCTCTAGTGCCCCTCGGTTGATCCTCTTGTAGGTTTCGTTGAGGGTGTCCTGTGCATTCTTGAATACCGTATCGATAGGGTCTTCCTCTTCGGATACCCCTATCTCGAATACCTGCTCGTTGGAAGGGATGGTCTCCCTGGCCAGGGCAATGCGAAAGCGCTGGTAGCCGGTATAACCGAGCTTGCGGGCAAATCGGACCATGGTCGATTCACTGATGCCAATCCTCTCGGCAAGTTCCTCGATGCTTGGGTTTACCGACTCCTTGGGGTGCTTGAGTATGAAGTCCGCAATCTTTTTTTCCTTGATGCTGAGTGAGGCATATTTACTCTGTATGGTATAGATAGCGCTGACTTCGTTCATGGTACCTCCCTGAGCTCTTTCCCATAGTATAGTATGAAAGAAATATTCATGCAATTAAAAATAATATTCATTTTAACATTTACAACTGGCCAAAAGGGGGTATAATAGGGTATATGGACATTCAAATTCAAAAGGAGAATGAATAATGAACAAAAAGAACATGTTTGTAGCGCTTCTCGTGCTGCTCTGCCTGACCCTGCCTGTATTCGCACAGGGAACTGCTGAGCAAGCGAAGCCAGAGATTCGTGTGCTCTTGGCAAACCACCCCTATGGTGAGTTGCTCAAGACAAAGATTCCTGAGTTCGAGGCCGAGACTGGTATCAAGGTCAATTATGAGAGCCTGCAGGAAAGCCAGCTTACCAACAAGCTGACCACCGAGTTTGCAACAAACTCCTCCACCGTCGATGTATTCATGACCCGTCCTCTCCAGGAAGGTCTGATGTTCATCAAGAACGGCTGGTATAAGGGTTTGGACAACTACGATTTCAGTGACTATCCTGCAAATACTGTTGATATCGGACGGAAGGATGGTGTTGCCTACATCGTCCCACTCGTAACCGAATGGCAGGTGCTCTACTACAGGAAGGACCTTATGAAGAAGGCTGGTCTCTCAGTTCCCACTAACTTTATGGAGCTTGAGGCTGCAGCAAAGGCTTTGAATAAGGATGGCGTTGCCGGTTTTGCATCTCGTGGTAAGGGTGCTGCAGCTGTAACCCAGCTTTCCAGCTACATCTACAACTATGGCGGAAAATATCTTGATGGTGGCAAGGCTGTATTCCAGAGCCCTGAAGCCCTTGATGCTATCCGCTTCTATGGCAGAATGCTCGGTAACTACGGCCCTCAGGGTGTAACCAGCATGTCCTGGGAAAATGTCATGCCTGTATTCCAGGCAGGTAAGGTTGCGATGTGGACTGATGCCTCTGTCTTCTATGGTCAGATCGTCGATCCTTCCAAGACACAGATCCCTGCATCGGATATCGGTGTTGCACAGCTTCCCCGTGGTCCCAAGGGCGATTCTCCCTTTATCGTAGTCTCTTGGGGCATGGCAATGTCCGCCAAGACCAAGAACCAGGCTTCCGCACAGAAGTTCCTCGATTGGGCAACCAACAAGGCACTTGCCAAGGAAGGCATGCTTTCCAACATCACCATGGCCCGTGATTCCGCCTGGGCTGACAAGGATGTCCGCGCTGTCATGAATCCCGGTCTCGTAGAGACTCAGGCTCATGCTGCTAAGAATGGCTATCCGTTTGACCGTCCCTTCATGAGTTCAGTCGGACAGGCCAGAGACCTTATCGGTGAAGTCATCATCGAGTCCATCAATACCAAGGGAACTTCCTCGAAGCTTCCTGCCCTTGCTGCTGAGAAGGCCAAGGCTGTTGATGAACTGTTGAAGGCTGACGGCGAATACGGCCTCTAAACCGTACCTGATTACCTGTGGCCGACCGAGCTCTTCGGTCGGCCACTTCTGCCTACAAGGAGCTTTTCTATGATCCGACAAAGTTTTTTTGAGAGGAATCTGCGGTACCTGTTTCCTCTGCCCGCCTTGATATTCGTAGTGGTTCTTATGGTATTTCCCGTATGCTATACGTTTTTTCTCAGTTTCACCGATTGGTCACTAACGAGTGGAAAGCCGCTAAACATTGTCGCTTTCAAAAGTTATATGGATGTCCTGAAGGAACCGAGGTTTCTTGATGCCTTGGGCAGAACCTTCTACTTCACCTTTGGTGCTGTCTTTTTCGAAATGACACTGGGTGTTGCCCTGGCCCTCATACTGAACCGTGCATTTGTAGGAAAAGGTATGGTGAAGACCCTTCTCTTGCTTCCTCTGGTAGCAACTCCAGTTGCCATCGGTATCGTATGGAACCTCTTTTACGATCCTACCATCGGAATCCTGAATTATGTGTTGAGTGTGTTTGGACTGCCTCAAAGTGGATGGGTGTCAGAAACCAAGAGCGTCATGCCCTCCCTGATCCTCGTGGATATCTGGCAGTGGACGCCTATGATCACCATCATTGTCCTGGCAGGGCTGGCAGGCCTTTCCAGCGAACCGTACGAATCAGCCAAGGTCGATGGGGCGAATGCACGTCAGGTACTCTTCAAGATAACCCTGCCGATGCTGATGCCCACCATCCTGACAGCGGTGATCCTTCGTGCAATTGATGCCCTGAAAACCTATGACATCATCTATGCGATGACAGGAGGAGGGCCGGGATATGCTTCAGAGAACCTGAATATCCTTGCCTTCAAATACAGTTTCGAATATTTCAGGATGGGACAGAGTGCAGTCATGTTGGTATTCCTATTCCTCGTAGTTATGGGCTTCAGCCTGGGCGTCACACGAATACGCCGCGCTTTTGAGCTGTAGGGAGGGAGTATGAAACAATCACGAACAAAAAAGACTCTCTTTGCCCTGATGCTTGTCGTTATCATCGTCCCTATCCTGTTTCCCTTTGTCTGGATGCTGATGAGTTCCTTCAAAACCCAGGTTGATATCATCTCCTGGCCTCCGAAGTTCATATTCACTCCGGTCATGCAGAACTATGAAAGGGTATTTGTCGAGCAAAATTTCCTGAGTTATATGAAGAACTCAGTCATTGTCTCTGTTTCGAGCGTGTTGCTTTCCCTGATACTGGGACTTCCTGCAGCCTACTCAATCGCCCGATACAAGCAGCAGAAACTTTCGATGTTCATCCTTGTTGCGCGTCTCATGCCTGGCATTTCATTTCTCATGCCCTGGTATATCGTATTCTCCCGTCTTCACCTGATGGACTCCTATGTGGCGCTCATCCTGTCGCATATGCTCATATGTCTGCCTCTGGTGGTCTGGGTCATGGCCCCTTACTTTGATTCTGTCCCTCGTGAACTGGAAGAGGCTGCCATGGTCGACGGTCTTACCCAACAGATGGCTTTCTTCAAGATATTGCTTCCATTATCGGGTCCTGGAGTTGTCACTGCAACAACCTTGAGTTTCATCTTCAGCTGGAACAACTTCATGTTCAGCCAGGTCCTGAGCCAGCAGAAGACACGCACTCTTCCCATAGCGGTCTATAACTTCCTCTCCTATGTAGAGGTTGATTGGGGAGCCGTCATGGCAGCAGCTGTTGTCATCATGGGCCCTGCCATCCTTCTGACGATGTTCTTCCAGAAGTATGTGGTCAAGGGTCTTACCATGGGTGCTGTGAAGGGCTAGGAGATTGGTAGCTTTCGATTATTGAACCCCCTACTTTAGGCCATTCTAGGGTAGGGGACTTTTTTTGGTAAAAACTTTCTTCTGCTTCACAATGTATTAGCCTTTGCTGAAGCATGTTTTTGCCATATGCTGTACATCAAATCCATATGATTAAGCGCAGGAGAAACCTATGAAATTTACAATACATTCAGAAACAATAGCTCAAGATATGGCTCCGGGGATCAAGCGCAAGGTTCTAGTCCATAATGAGGACCTCATGATGGTTGAGGTCTCTTTTGAGAAGGGTGCAATTGCTGCCTTACATGCACACCCCCACCAGCAGATGAGCTATATCCTCAGCGGCTCGTTTGAATTTGAAAATGACGGGGAGAAAAGGAGCCTGGGAAAAGGAGACTCCGTCCTGCTTGCCAGTGGTGCAAAGCATGGGGTGCTGTGTACAGAAGAGGGCATGGTACTGGATGTGTTCACCCCAGAGCGCAAGGATTTCCTGTAGGAAGCTCGTCATCTCCGCCACTTCCTTGCTGGAACACTCTGTAGAAAGGAGCAAGGTTCGGCATTGCTCAATCAAAGGCTGAAGAATCCAGAAAGACTTAGGCTACAGATTTCCGGTAGAATACCGTGAATCCATAGCCTAAGCCTTAATAAAACCTACAGGACTGGGTCAGCATATCGTTGACCCTTTCCTGTTTGATGAAAGAATTATAGTCTTCTCTCTTATTTGGTGAATACTACATTTCCGTTTGCATCTCTTGTGTAGCGGCTGAAGAACTCATTCCAGATCTTCCAGGACTGTTCAGGGAAGTAGGAGTGTGCTGACCTATTTACCTTGGAGTAACGTACAACAGGGTCTCCGTCTTCACTATTCCAGGAAAGGGTAGTGAATCTTCCGTTCTCAGAGGTCTCAGTCATGTAGGCATCGCGGTCCAGGTTATTCACCCGGGTCCAGTAGTCCACTGCACTCAGTTCCCTGCTACCTTCAACAAGCTCATATCCTGCTCCATCAAACTGACCGACAAAGAGCCAGGTAGGCAGCAAGAGGTCAAGTGCCTCGTTAATTCCAGGGGCTGCATATCCAATGGGAGCGATAGCTGCATAGAGTTCGGGCTTCAAGCTTGCAAGAGCTAAGATCATAGCACTGCCGTTTGAGTGACCAGTTCCGTAAATCCTTGAGCTGTCGATGTTGTACTTCTCATGAGTAGCATCAATGACATGGGTAAGGAAGAGGATGTCGTCGGTAGATGTCTCATCACCGGCAAAGAGGTTTGGAGAAATCCAAGCTGGAGCGGGGATGTTGGGGAAATTTGGCAGTATGTTGGGATATGCCTGGGCAAATATGATAATCGAACCACTCTCTTCAGCAACATCACTCCATCTTGACTCTTCAGCAAGAGCATACATGGTAGCCGTATATCCGTGAAAGACGGTTACCAGGGGTGCAGGAGTAGAAGCGTCATAGCTGGCAGGAACGTAGGTCATCCACTTTCTCAAAAAACCATCAACCATCTCTTCTGTGTAGACATATCCTGTTCCGTCCTTGCGTTCGGAGAAGTTCATGGAATACCCGAGATGTCCACCCTCAACACCAAGAGGTCTGGTGTGCTTGGAGAGGAACTCGTTCCACAGAAGGGAAGGTGTTGCAAAATCAGAGGAGTTGGCAACCCAGACGCTCTCAACAGGAGCAACAGGATTTGCAAATACTGCTGCATAGTCGTTTGAGTAAGAGGCTACAGCGTTGTTGATAGTCTTGAAATAGGCAAGTGCGCCATTGTCCTTACTGTTGATGAACCAAGCTGGCATGGGAAGGGTCTTGTTGACAAGGCCAATCTCTTCTTTTGCCTTCAAGCCATCGGCGGGGAAGGGGAAACCAATGTCATTGCCGATAGCTTCGAGATAGGTGGTGTCGACAGGTGTGCTGTCGATTGCAGCAACTCCACAGAAAGCAGCAGGGAAGCCGGCAGCTCCAAGAAGAGCCATTGCAGCACCCTCTTCGTATCCAACCAGGCTTACGCGTGACTTGTCCATGGTGAAGGGCAGGCTCAAGTTCTGGCTCTTGCTGCGCATCTGGGTATAGACATCCTCAACAGCCTTCAGGTCATTGCGGAGGGAGGGATCGCCACTGATGTTCCATTCAGCTCCGTTTGCAGGTTCCATGAACCCAAGGTTGAACTCATGAATTTCTGCTGCGGCCATCCACTGCCTGCCCAGTTCGCTAAGGGCAAACTGCTTTGCCGTAGTCCCGTTTGGAGTCAAAATGATGACACCAGGTTTCCAAGGATGTTGACTGGCTGGTACGAAGACACTGTATCGTGCGCCATTGGCGACGAGATCATGCCCAAGACCCCATACTGGTGGTCTGTAGGGATCATCAGCGTTCATGGTAAAACCAACAACCTTAACGGCCTCTGGTGCAACCTCTTTGATGGAATCCAATGACTTTGCTGGATTTGAATCTGTTACGCCTTGTGCAAACAGAACCGTGGAGAGCAAGAGTAACATAGTGATGAAAAATAGGTTTCTCTTCATAGTTTTTTCCTTTGTATTTTTTCTATTGAAAACATCATCTGATGTATCAAACCGTGGAGTATCAGGAGCCCAACACATTGCTTGCCTGTCAAGAAACAGCAGAGGGCAATGGTATTGGTAAACAGGAATAGATCAGATCAAAAGCAAGTAGTGTTTTCAATCTTACGTAACTGTACCAG
>CAZTXW010000030.1:0-23664 GCA_964617345.1 uncultured Sphaerochaeta sp.
ATCGGCATAGCCGACTCCTCAGCTGCCATCTCCACCTTCCCCCAGTGGTTCCAGGTAATCTTCGGACAGTCTCCGGTTGTCATAGCAACTATTGTTGCCGTAGCCTTGAATATCATGCTTCCCAGACCCAAGAAGGAGTAGTACATGCAAAGAATCATCCTTGATGTTGATACGGGCCTCGATGATGCTGTGGCCATCATCCTGGCAGCAGGCTCTAAGGATATCCATATAGAGGGCCTGGTTGCTACAGCAGGCAATGTGGGCCTCGAAAGGACGCTAGAGAATACCCTCAATGTCTGCGAGGTTGTTGGCATCGATGCCCCCGTCTTTGCGGGATCTGCAAAACCCCTGAAGCGCGAGCGCGTCCATGCAGGGGATTTCCATGGGCAGAGCGGCCTCGATGGCCCTCTCTTCCAACCAAGGGTGAACCAGCAGGTCAGGCCAGGAAGCGGAATCCAGTTTATCATCGACACCATCATGGCAAACCCTGGTGAGATTACCCTTGTCCCTGTCGGGCCCCTTACCGACATAGCCATCGCCATGCAACAGGAACCGAGGATCATCAGCCTGGTCAAGGAGATTGTCCTGATGGGTGGCTCCTTTGTGGGAGGAAATGTCACCCTCGAGGCGGAGTTCAACACCTATGCCGACCCTGAAGCAGCCCAGCTAGTCTTCTCAAGCGGGGCTCCCCTGGTGATGTTCCCCCTTGACTGCACCACGCAGGTAACCCTTTCCCCAGAGGCCCTGGCAAGGTACAAGACCTTCACCGGAGAGAGTGCAAAACTATTCTGTTCCTGCATGGATACCTACATGGCCAACTACCAGAGAAAGGGAGTCGGCTATCCGGCGATGCACGACCCCTTGTGCATTGCCTACCTGATCGATCCCAAGCCCTTCACGTACGAGAGGCATGAGGTCTCCGTTGAACTGGAGGATCAGGGCACCTACGGGAAAACGATCAGAGGCAAGACTTGCAAGGAAGGGGGTCTCCTTGTTGCCAAGAAGGCAGACACCACCCATTTCTGGTCCCTCATCGATGAGGCACTGCGTATCCTAGCCTGATCATCTTACTGGTGACGGACCACCAGTTCTGCCAAGCTTTCGCGGATCTTGGGCCTTGCATTCTCAGAGGGATACCCAAAGGGGATGACCATGGAGACCAACCACTGCTCGCTGCTCAAGCCAAGCAGTGCGAGTACCTGCTTCTCATCAAAGCCTTCGATGGCACAGCTCTGGATTCCCTGCTCGGCAGCTCCGGTCATCATGTTGGCCACTGCAAGGTAGCCCTGGCTACGTGACCAGCATTCCAGGCGCCCCTCTTTTGCCAAAAACTCGTAGTAGGGACGATAATCCTCAATAAAATCCGTGAGAGAACCTGGAAAGCGTTCCCCCCTCTGCCTGACGTACGGCCCATCAGGATGGAGGAACGAGGGAGGCCTGGAAAGGACAATGATACTCAGTGGTGCACTCAGCACAGAGCTCTGATCGAAGCAGGCATGGAAGAGCTGCTCTCGCATCACAGGGTTCTCCACTACATGGAAGGACCACATCTCAAGGCCAAAGGAGGTCGGGGTAAGACGCCCGTATTCCAATAGGGAAAGAAGCTTCTCCTCTTCTATCCTCTTCTCGGAATAGAGCTTGCAGGCAAAGCGGCCCTGCATCGCTTCAAGAAACGTCATAGGCTCTCCCATGCGGTTTCCAGGGCAAGCGACAGCATGGGATAGAGAGCGGTCATCCTCTGATCATCGCTGAGACCAACACCTGTAACACAGCTGTCTGTCATGGTCAGGATGGAGAGGGCGCGCCTCTTGCACCAAGCGGCAGTTGCATAGAGGGCGTAGCTCTCCATATCCTGGGCGAGGGCACCCAGGCGGGCCCAGGCTTTCCAGCTATCCTCTCCCAGGGCATTGTAGGAGGAGAACAGGTCACTGGAAAAGACCATTCCCAGGTGATGGGCAAGTCCCAGGACCTTCGCTTTGTGTACAGCCTGCAGGAGCAGCTTCGCATCGCAGGCGGGACTGAGGGTTCCCTTCAGGTCATACTGGTGGGCCCACCCCGAGTCGGTGCTTGCAGTCATGGCAAACACCAGATCCCCCACCTCAATATTCGGCTGGAACCCACCACAGGTACCGATACGGATGATTGCCTGTACGTCATACTCGGCAAACAGTTCATAGCTATAGATACCAGCAGAAGGTCCACCCATGCCGGTGGAGAGGACACTCACCTCCTTACCCTTATACAAGCCGGTATATCCCAGGGTGTTGCGCACATCGGTTACCAGACGGGGCTCGGTGAGGAACTTCTCTGCAACCAGCTTTGCACGCAAAGGGTCGCCCGGAGCCAGTACGATAGGTGCTATTTCACCTTTCTTTGCCCTATTGTGAGCTGTCATCAGGAGGCCCCCTTCTCATACGGCTTGCCAGCAGCACGCGGTGCATAGTTCTTGCCGCTGAACAGGACCAGGGCGACCAGGGTGGTCACATAGGGCAGGATGTTGAATACCTCTGTAGGCAGCACCCGCAAGGCCGGTATGTTGTTCGCTATGATGGCAAAGGCCTGGGCAGCTCCAAAGAGGAACGCCGCTCCCAGTACCCCAAGGGGTCTCCAGCGGCCGAAGGAGACTGCTGCCAGAGCGATAAAGCCTCGCCCGTTGATGGTGTTTGAGGTGTACTGGATGGTCTGTGTCAGGACTACACACCCACCGGCAAGGCCTGCCAGGACACCACTGGAGAGGACTGCGAAGTAGCGCATTCGCTTTACGTTGATACCTACACTCTCAGCGGCACTTGGATGCTCGCCACAGGAACGCAGGTGCATGCCGAAGGGCAGCTTGTAGAGCATGAACCAGGAGAGGATAACCACCGCGATGGCGATATAGGCAGTGGGATAGATTCCCAGGAAGTCAGTCTGCATCCCCATCCTGAACTCCCTGGTACGGTCGGCAGAGAAGAGGATCTGGGATGCAAAGATCGTCACCCCGCTGGCAAGCAGGTTGATACCGGTTCCGCTGATGGTCTGGTCCGCATTGAGGTTGATCGCTGCCACAGCATGGATGAGCGAGAAGGCTCCTCCTGCAAATGCCCCTGATACCAGGGCAAGGACGATCGAGATATGATGCGGTACGCCGGCACTCTCCATCAGTACATGGGCAGAGGCTGCGGTGCAGGCCCCGAGGGCCATTAGACCTTCGAGGGCTATGTTGACGACACCCGATTTCTCACAGATCATACCACCTATTGCAGTGATGAGAATGGGAGCCACTATCATGAGGATTGAAGGGAACATGCCAAGTATCATACTCATTTTACACCAACCTCCTTTTGTAGGGCGCGCTTGTCAAGGAACTCACGGTAGAGTTTCAAGGCAGAACGCAAGGCGATGAAAATGACGATCAGGCCCTGGATGATAAAGGTAATCTCCTTGGGAATCTGTTTGCTCTGCATCAGGGCCTGGGCATTCTTGAGCATGCCGAAGAGAAATCCTGCAAGCATGGTTCCCAAGGCAGTGGAGTTACCGACCAGGGCAACTGCAATACCTTCGAAGCCATAGTTGTCCATCCCCGAGAGCACCCGTCCGTACTTGAAGGATCCGAGGGCCACGATGCCTCCGGCAAGACCGGCGAAGGCACCCGCTATGGCCATTGAGAGGGCGATGCTCTTCACCACCGGAATGCCACTGGCACGGGCGGCCTCCTTGTTGAAGCCTGTGGCACGCATGCCATAGCCAAGGCTGGTCTTCTCCATGACAAACCAATAGAGCACTACTGCCGCTATCATCATGAAGATGCCGTTGTTCAACAGGGAGTTGTTCGTAATCCTCTGGAAGAAGCTATTCCCTATCAGGGCGGTCTCAGGGAAGTTGGCTGTCTTGTACGTGGTAGCCCCAGGAAGCTGCAAGCAGATGATCCTGGAGAGATAGAGGGCGATATAGTTGAGCATGATGGTGGAGACAACCTCCGAGACCTCATACTTTGCCTTGAGCACCCCGACAATCCCACCCCACAAGGCTCCGATAACCACAGCACCCAGGATTGCCAAGACCCAATGGAACACGGGAATGGTCGGTCCTAGCAGGGCTATGGTCTGGGCCATGGTCAGACCCATGATGTACTGCCCTTCCCCTCCGATATTGAACAGGCCTACACGGTTTGCAAATGCCATGGAGAGACCACAGAGGATGAAGGGGACCGAATAGTTGAGCGTCTCGCCGATATAGCGGACATTCATCTTCCCATTGTCAATATTGTATCCGGAGAGTGATTGGAAGATTGCCTTATACATGTTCAGGGGATTCTTTCCCACCAATGCGATGAGAATGGTTCCACAGAAAAATCCCAGCAGGACAACCAGGACAGAGACCGCTCCATCAGACTGAAGCAGACCCTGCTTTTGCTTAGTATGCATCAACGGTGGGCCTCCTCTTTCCTGGAACCGGCCATCATCATACCGATTTCCCGCTCTGTAACCTCATGCTGCTTGTTCACTGCTACGATACTCCCCTTGCTGATGGTGGCGATGCGGTCACAGAGATTCATGATCTCATCAAGCTCGAAGGAGACAAGCAGTATCGCCCTGCCTTTCCCCCTCTCCTCTATGATGCGCTTGCGTATGTACTCAATGGCTCCCACATCAAGACCTCGGGTGGGCTGAGCGACAACCAATACCTTCGGGGAAAGGGAAATCTCCCTTGCCACGATGACCTTCTGCTGGTTCCCCCCAGAGAGGGAAGAGGCAGGGGTAAGGGCCCCTTCCCCTGCACGTATGTCGAACTCATCTATGAGGACCTCTGCATCAGAGTGCATCCTAAAGAAGTCCAACAGGCCATACTTGTTCCTGTACAGCTCCTGGTAATAGTTCTTCAAGGCACAGTTCTCATAGATGGAGAACTGTCCGACAAGGCCATACTTGTGCCTGTCCTCGGGGATATATCCCAAACCCCGCTCAATGCGCTCCCGTATGGTAAGGAGGGTTATATCCTCTCCATTGAGGGTAATGGAGCCCTTGCTGACAGGGCCCAGGCCGATGATGGCTTCAAGCAGTTCTGTCTGTCCGTTCCCATCGACCCCGGCGATACCAACGACCTCACCCGAGCAGACATCAAGGCTCAGGTCCCTGACCTTCTCAAGGCCGGATGCGTTGTGTACACTCACCCCCTGCAGGGAAAGGACAACCTTTCCTGCCTGCAGCTCGGGCTTGTCAATCTCAAACTTTACCGCACGACCCACCATCATCTCGGCAAGATCCTGCTCGCTGACAGAGGCGACATCGACTGTGCCTATATACTTGCCACGTCTGAGGACCGTACAGCGGTCAGCAACATCCTTGATCTCCTTGAGCTTATGGGTGATGAGGATGATGGTCTTACCCTCCTCACGCAACAGCCTGAGGATATCCATCAGCTCATCCACCTCCTGGGGAGTAAGGACGGCGGTAGGCTCGTCAAATATGATGATGTTCGCATTGCGGTAGAGCGTCTTGAGGATCTCCACGCGCTGCTGTTGTCCTACGGTAATTTCCTCGATGATGGAGGTGGGATCGACTGCAAGGCCATACTTCTGGCTGATCTCTGCAACACGGCCCCTTGCTGTTGCCAAGTCAAGGATTCCACCCATCTTGGTCGGTTCCATGCCCAGGACAATATTTTCTGTTACCGTATAGTTCTGTACCAGCTTGAAATGCTGGTGCACCATCCCAATACCCAACTCTGTGGCAATATTGGGGTTCCTTATCTCCATCTGTTTGCCATGGATGGATATGGTTCCGCTATCTGCGCTATAGGCGCCGAAAAGGATGGACATCAGGGTAGACTTGCCCGCTCCATTCTCACCAAGGAGGGCATGTATCTCATTTTCCCGCACCTGCAGTGTTACCTTGTCGTTGGCAATGACACCTGGGAAGGTCTTGGTGATGCCCACCATCTCTATTGCATACTCACTCACCCTCAGCTCCTTACAAGCTCTCTCTCTGGTCACTGTTTCCAATGACCAGGAAGAGAGCCGGCAGATATCTGCCGGCTACACAATTGCCGTTTATCTTAGTCGTCAAGAGCTGAAAGGCCCCTAGGAGCGGCACCATTTGCCAGAGCTTCCTTGTAGGTCTTGTACAGCTTGATCTTTCCGGAGATAACGTCAGCCTTAGCTGCCTCTACCTGCTTGATAACAGCCTTGGAGAGCTCGGGGTTGGCCTGGGAGTAACCGACACCTTCGTCAGCCATGGTCATTTCAACAACGCCACCGGTAAAGGTGTTGTCTTCGGCTTCCTTGAGAACCTTCAGAGAGGAGTTCTCAACACGCTTGAGCATGGAGGTGAGCACAGCACTCTTGGTATCGGTATAGAGACCGTCGGTAAACTGGTCCCTGTCTACTCCGATCGCCCATACGTTCTCGCCCTTCATCCTGTACTCCTTGGCCTGGGCAATGGTCCCGTTGCCTGTTCCACCAGCAGCACTGAAGATGCAGTAGACCCCACTGTCATACCAGTTCTTGGCCTGGGCTTTTGCCAGTTCTGGCTTGCCCCAGTCGTTTGCATAGTAGTCAACGATGGTTGCTTTGGGGAATACGGAGAGGATACCCTGCACATAGCCCATCTCAAACTTGGTGATGGTGCTTCCGGGAACTCCACCGATAAAGCCAAACTTTGGATTGGCGATGCCATCCTCCTTGGCCTGCAAGGCTGCAACAAGCCCGACGAGATAGGAGCCTTCCTCTTCACTGTAGATGAACTCCTGCACGTTGGGATGACCTACCCAGTTGACGTCAACAATGACGAACTGCTGCTCAGGATACTGTGGTGCAACTTCACCAAGGGCGTCTGCCCAGGTAAAGCCGGTGACCATGATGATGTCATAGCCTTCATCTGCAGCCTGTCGCAGGTTAGGGATATACATATCCTGGGTCTGGGCGGTCACCACATCGTAGAGCTTCCCACGTTTGGTGGGGTTTTCCACTGTATCGCCGTAAAATGCAACAATGCCTTTCCAGGCAGCTGCGTTAAAGGACTTGTCGTCGATACCGGTGGCATCGGTAAGCAGACGGATGGTCGGTTTGCCGCTGACATCAGCTGGAGCATCCTTGGCTCCCTGTGCAAACATTGTTGTTGCAACGAGCAACACCATCAAGAGAACTAGTACTTTCTTCATGTACTCCTCCTTAAAATAGGTAACATGATACATGCTTCGCATTGTACCATAAGATTTGGCATTTGAGATTTTGTTGTGCAAGAAAAATCTCACCAAAAACGAGCATGCCATCAAGCTTGTAGCAGGAATTTACATTTTGTTGACAAACAGAAACCAACAGGCACACAAGGAGACGAGGCGATCCTACCCCTTTCTGAGAATATGCTTCTCGATGGCAAGGGCAACGCCATCCTCATCATTGGAGGAAGTGACCTCATGCGCATGAGCCTTCACCTCCTCTGAGGAGTTCTCCATAGCCACGCCAAGTGCTGCAATGGCCAGCATCGGAACATCGTTGAGCCCATCACCGACGACCATAAGTGACGACCGGTCCTTTCCCAGAAGCGATAGGAGGACATCCAGGGAGGCAGCCTTCTGCACTCCCTTTGCAGTTATCTCCATGAAGCAAGGTTCGCTGAAGGATGCATCCGCCCTATCGCCGAGCAGTGCTTGCAACTCCTTTCTAGCAGGAATAAGAAGAGAAGGCTCGCCCACGATCATGACCTTGGGCTGGGGTGTCGTTACGAGCGAGAGCAGGTTATCCACTGCTCTGATGGGAATCCCATTATTGAATGCTTCCTTATGCACATAGGGGTCGGAGGGCATCTCGGTTATGACACCTTGCTCGTCATAACAGAGGGAAGCCATGCCCTTTTGCCTGGCATAGGCAAAGACGATTTCAATGGCATCAAGGCCAACAGTCCGTTCCCAGACGACCTTGTTGGTCTCACAACTGATGAGTTGTGCCCCGTTATAGGCAAGCATATAGGCATTGCGCCCAAACAGGGAAAGGGAACGGGCAAGTGGGGCTATTCCCAGAACTGGACGTCCGCTTGCAAGGGTGACGCACACCCCCAGATCCAAGGCGGCATCAATGGCTTTCCTCGATCTTGGGGTAACCTCTTTCTGGCTGTTGGTAAGGGTGCCGTCGAGATCGAGGGCGAGAAGGGAGTACTGCATGAAGGCTCCTATGAACTGATGATGGCTCTACTGTATACCAAACAGCAAGAGAGCAGAAGGGGTATTTGACCAGGACCACAAAGTGAGCAGTCCACCTAGGGGCATCATAGCAGGGGAACAATACTTGCAGGGAGCTGCTATTGTGCTCCAGATAGGATCTGGACGGCACCATGAAACTGGCGTATCCTGGGAGAGTGATGAATACGTATACACCCTATACCCAAGCATTGCTCAATACACTCCAAGTTGAGGGAACCTATACCACGGACAGCTTGGCGGACCTCATACATGTCCAGCGGTCAAGCATGCGGGGAAAAGGTGTTATAACCAAAAGTGGGGAAAATCTGCTTATCATCCTCGTCACCCTGCACAAACGATCAGATGCAACACCCTACCAAGACCATCTCGACGGTACGGTCCTCCATTGGGACGGACAGATGAACAACACCTATGCAGAAGAGTACATGATGCAAGCCAGCCATGAGGTATTTGTCTTCATTCGGGAACTGCCAAGGAGCCCCTACACCTACTATGGAAGGGCAGTACCCATACGGTACAAGATACTCCCTGCAGGAACACCTTCCCAGGTGGAGCTGAACCTCTACGAGTATGAACAGAAGCTGGAGCAACGGCTGGCATACCAGGGACAAAGCATGTCGTATGACAACGAGTCTGCATATGGCTCCCCTCACACTGAAACAAACCGGTCAATCCTGGTTCGGACTGCACAAGGGCAGTACCGCAAGGATGCCCTGAAGCTCTGGGACAACAGGTGTGCGGTAACAGGAGTTGCCGAACCAAAAGTCCTTATTGCAAGCCACATCAAGCCGTGGAGAGAGTCCAGTGCAAAAGAGAGGGTAGATGCCAAGAACTCCCTGATCCTCTCGCCCACCTATGACAAGCTCTTCGATCTTGGCTTCATCTCCTTCAAGGCGGATACCGGCAAGATTCTGCTATCGAGGAACATCTCAGCAGCCAATTGGGATAAGCTCAAGGTAGATGATTCACAGCACCTCTGCATGATTCCAGACGGCACTGATGCGTTTCTCTCCTATCATACCAGGCACATCTTTGACTTCACTCCAAGCCAGGGAAAAGAAGCAGAGCTTCTGATCGTCTAGCTCAGGAAGCACAGGCACCTCTCCTACAATACAGCCCGAGGTGCTCCCGGGAGGAAACAGTTCCAAAACCCAATCCTGAACTTTTCTAATTTTTGACCTTAAAAGCTTTTAGTGCTATGATACTCGTAGAGACAAAAAAAGGAGCACCCTCTATGAACCATTACAAGCTCTACATACAAGCTCAGCAAAGGGAAGGGGCCACACACAAAAGGAGCATGGTATACAGCCCTCTAGACCAGAGGGTCATAGGCAGTGTTGTACAGGCTGATGCCTCCGATGCCCATGATGCACTGGTCAGTGCACACCAGGCGAGCAAGGGCTGGGCAAGCATGCCAGCTGAAAAACGAGCAGGATATATACGGGAACTAGCAGCCATCATTGAATGCAACAGCGATGAACTTGCCCATCTGCTTGCAACCGAACAGGGAAAGATACTTTCGGAGGCAAGATCTGAAGTGGATGGTGCGGTTGCCTATCTCACCTATGCCGCACAATCGGCGAGAAGGATCGAGGGGGAGATAACAACTTCCGAATACCAGGATGAGAGGCTTTGGATCGAAAGGGTTCCCTATGGGGTGACGGTTGCACTTCTTGCCTGGAACTTCCCCCTGCTGCTCATGGCACGAAAGGTGGGCAACGCCTTGGTGACAGGCAACACCATGGTGGTGAAACCCCCTATGCAGACTCCCCTAACCGTAATGCAATTCGGCAAGCTGGTCTGTGATTCCTCCCTTCCAGCCGGAGTGCTCAACTTTGTTACAGGCTCAGGAGCGGAGGTGGGCAATGCCTTAGTCACCGACAAGCTTACCAGACTGGTCAGCCTAACCGGAAGCACAGAGACAGGGCGAAAGCTCTATGAGGCCGGCTCAAGGAATATTACTGCCCTAAGACTGGAACTGGGGGGCAAGGCACCCTTCATAGTCTCTGATGATGCCGATCTGAACAAAGCGGTGGAGAGTGCGGTAGTCTCACGGTTCAGAAATGGGGGACAGATCTGTACGTGCAACGAACGAATGTACATACATGAGGATATCTATGAACAGTTCCTCAAGAGGTTTCTCACCCGTGTCAGGGCTCTCCGAGTCGGTTCGAGTTTTGATGATCAGGTCGATATGGGGCCACAGACCGGCAAGGCTGGGGTTGAGAAGCTCAAGGCTCTGGTTGACCAGGCCCTACAGCAGGGTGCAAAGGTACTCTATGACGGCGAGCAGGAGGAGTATGTTGCAGATCTGCTACACCGATATCCTGAGGGGAATTGGTTCTTCCCCATGGTCTTTGAGGTGCAGGACAATCAGAACATCCTTATGCAAAGCGAAATATTCGGCCCCATCATACCCTTATGTAAGGTCAGTTCATTCGAAGAGGCCCTCAACCTTGCAAACGAGAGTGAGTATGGTCTGTCGGCATTTCTGTTTACCAACAATGCCCGACACATCATGCGCGCTACCAGGGAACTGGAGTTCGGAGAGCTCTACATCAACAGGCAAAGCGGGGAACTGCTCAATGGGTTCCATACCGGGCACAAGCTCAGTGGCCTGGGAGGTGAGGACGGAAAGCATGGACTTGAAGGGTACCTGCAGAAGAAGAGCATCTACATGAACTGGGACATTGGATAGGAACTGCCCCTAGAGCTTGCCCACAGCAAGGCCCTTGGCAACATTGACGATGAAGTCCTGCACATTGGTCACAATGCCGGTGGCACTGAGGCTTCCCCTGTCCTTGAGCTTGTTAACTGCAAACTCTGATATGTCGACACTGTAGATGAATACAGGACGTACCTTCCCATCGACCACCCTGAAGGAGGGGGTCATGTTCCCTGTAGCAATGGAGTGCAACTGCGTCGCCAGGCTTATCACCGTAGTGGCCTTGCGGATGACAGCCCTCATGGCATCCTGTGCAGCATAGACATTGGCATATACTTCAGGCATCGGTCCGTCATCGCGGATCGAGCCACCAAGGACCAGTGTCTTTTTCTGCTGGACCATTGCATAGACTATCCCATCGTTGATCTTCTCCTTCTCGATGAAGGTTTCGATGGAGCCGTAGTCTCTCACCATATTCAGCACATCCAGATGGTTGTAGTGTCCATTGGGGACGCTTTCCTGGGTGTAGATATTCTGCCCCAAGGCTGTCTTGAAGTAGCCAGCCTCAAGGTCATGGGTGGCAAGGGCGTTGCCAGCAAGGATACCGTCTACGTACCCATTCTCGATAAGCAGCTGCATTGCCCTCCTTGAGTCATTGTCAAAGGCAACTGCAGGTCCCAGTACAAAGACTATGTTGCCATGCTCCTTCTCATACTGCAGCAGTTCGTACAGCTTGTCATAGTCACGGGAGAAGGCGGTCTCGCGTGAGCGACCAGTACGGAAGACAAACTTGTCCCCATTAGCATCCTCTGCAGAGGCAAAGCCTGAGTCATGGACATAAATGCCCTCTTCGCCATGTTCGGTCCTGCCCATCACCACCTGGTCACCTTTTTTGACCCGACGTCCTTCGACAACCTGCAGGTCCCCACTGTCATCAAGTACGACAAGACAGTCCATCCTGCTCTCCTCTGCAAGGAGCCACTGTCCATCCACCTTATAGTACTCTGGGAACATGGAGGTGCTGTGGAAGCCTTTGGGGGCTACCCCGTCCTTGGTGGCTTTCTGGACAGAGACGTTGGGACTGTGCAGGAACAGATCGAGGGTAAAATCAGGTGCATGATACTCAGGAAGGGTAAAGGACATAGGGGCCTCTCTATGCTATATTTTTTGTAGGTCGCTTGTGGGACTGCTTCCATACATACTATCAGCCACCTTGTGCGCAAAGGCAAGAGAAAAAGCTCACCAGGAGACCACTCACCCCCAAAACCATGAGGATGATCCTGATCTGGCGAAGGCTAAGCCAGAAAGGAAGCAGAACGGGCAAGTTCACCATTTCAATCAGGACCGATTATCTCACTTCTAAGATTTCCTATTCTTGACAGGGTTGGAAGGAAACCTGTAGGATTGTATTTGTTAGGTACTTCTAACACCAATGAAGGGGACCGTATGAAATATGTTTATCTGATGTTAGGATTTGTAGGAATTGGCCTGGGGGCTGTAGCCGCAGTGGTGCCATTGCTTCCTTCCTTTCCTTTCCTCCTGCTTGCCTTCATCAGCTTTGGAAAGAGCTCTGCAAAGCTTGATGCATGGTTCAGAAGTACCAAACTCTACAAAAACAACCTGGAAAGTTATGTAAACAAGCAGGGAATGACCCGTGGCAACAAGATACGGGTGATGCTCACCGTCACGGTGGTGATGGTGTTTGGGTTTGTCATGATGCATCAGATTAGGATTGGCCAGATCATCCTGGGTATCGTATGGGTAGGTCATATCCTGTATTTCTCATTCGGGGTAAAGAACAAGGCCACACAAACGACAGACCAGCAAGGGTGTGGACATATAGGCAACAAAAACTGAGTGTATTTGGATATGAGACCATGGGCCTCTGCCACAGTACCAAAAGAGAGGGACAATCCAACAAAAGACTCTCCACTTCTGCCTATCAGACATGGAGAGTCTTCTCTTTGCTTCCTTGTCGGGCAGAGAGGATTTGAACCTCCGACCCCCTGGTCCCGAACCAGGTGCGCTAGCCCCTGCGCTACTACCCGTCAGCTTTTGGACCGGGGTAAAATATAGCTGTTGCACTTCTTATTGTCAATAAGAGGCAAATCACTTGGGGCCTGCCAAAACCGCTTTCCCCTTTTCCGTATCATTTCATTGACAGTGTGTAGGCTTAATGGTATTTTTCATAAGAATGTCCGCAAAAGCGGAAAATGTTTGGCAACAAAGAGGTTTATGATGTCTTCAAACGACAAAACAGATGAAAAGAAAGGCGAAGGAGAGTCAAAAGGACTCGACTTCAAGAAAGGCAAGAAGAGCAGCACCACAGAGAAAGAGCAGAAAGTTGTTGCTGTAAAGCCTAAGAGAAAGATAACCCCAGGCTGGGTTTTTGGTATGATCGTCCTATTGCTCATCGCTGTTTCCTTTGTTTTGGCACCAGCCATTCAAGCTTTCGTAGGCCCGAGCAATGCTGATGGCATTGTATTCGGCAAATATGGCAAAGAAGAGATCAAGTATGCATATGGGAACTATTTCTACGACCAGGTGCAGAACTTTGGCACCCAGTACAAGAACACCGGTGACAACGCCACCCAGACTCTCTATCAGATCTGGAAAAGCGCCTATGACAGCACTGTCCTCTTCACAGCGGTCAACCAGCTTGCCTCCAAGGCAGGAATCATTGCTGCAGACGAAGTGGTGAACAGAGCCATCATCAATAGTGGGGCATACAACAAGGACGGAAAGTTCGATGTAGAGCTCTACCAGAAGGCAACTGCTGAAAACAAGGCTTCTGTGGAGAAGTCCATCCGCAGGTCTGTCCCTTACCAGATAGTGATCGATGACATCGGCAGTGCGCTCTCCTCCTCCGCTGAGGCTGACTATGTCGCCAAGATGGCCTCTGAAGGCCGCTCCTTCAACTATGTCGATATCAATGCTTCACTCTTTCCTGATGAACAGGCAAGCGCCTATGCCCTGCAGAACAAGCAACTGTTCTATAGCATGGACCTTTCCATCATCAGCGTTGAGACCGAAGATGAGGCTAAGACACTCGCATCTGCGATCAAAAGTGGTGAAAAGTCCTTTGAAGAGGCAGCCCTTGCATCCAGCAAGGACAACTATGCTGCCGATGAAGGCAAGGTAGGAACAGTCTACTACTTCGGCCTTGTCTCCAACTTCAAGAATCCTGAAGATGCCACCAAGTTGCTGACCGCAAAAAGTGGCGATCTGGTCGGACCTCTCGAAGGACCCGGTGCCTGGTCGATCTATCGCCTTGACTCCACTCCCCTGGAAGCCGACTACGCCTCTCCTGCACTGCTTTCAACTGTCAAGGCATACCTGGCCTCCAGTGAGGATCCGGTGGTAGATGACTATCTGCTCGCTTTTGCAAATGAGTTCACCCAGGATGCCAGGGATGACTTTGCCGCTGCAGCAGAGAAGGCTGAGCTTGATCTGGTTGCCGTAGCAGGGACTCCCTACAACGTGGCACAGTCAACCTACATGAACAATTTCAGCTACACTGATCCCCAGGGCAAGCTAGCAAGGGCCATAACCACAAAGGAACTGGGTCAGAAGCTCTATACTGCAGAACTGGGAACCATTCTCGAGCCCATCAAGAGCAACACTTCCTACCTGGTGGTACAGGCAGATGAAGAGGTCTCTGATGATGGGATGGGTAGTTACATCCAGATGTTCTACAGTTACCTCAGTGGATCACAGAACCAGCAGGACTTCTCCCAGGCTCTCTACACCTCTGATCAGTTCGAGGACAATTTCCTGGGAACCTTCTTCTCCACAATCCTCGGACAAGGCTGATACAAAATACTTCCCTTGTAAAAATAGCTGGCTTCGGCCAGCTTTTTTTACGCCTAGATCTCTCCCTATTTGCCCTATCGCCCTTGCTGTGATAGGCTCTGGGAGCAACCTATGAAGAACAAAAAACCATTTCAAACCCTCATACTGCTGTTGGTCTCCCTGATTCTGCTAGCCTCGCTGGTTTTTCTGGGAGTATTTCTCGGACTCACCAATACGAAAACCTATGAAAAAGTCAGCCTCCATACAGAGGTGTTCACCCCTTTGCAAGTGCCCTATGACCTTGATGATGCTGTAGGACGGAAGAAGGCATTCACCATCGAGTATCCTTCGCATGGATCGTTCACCATACTGTGGGGAACTGACTTCCATCTGAGACGAGGGCCTTTCGGTGGACGGGACAACGTCTATGCCTTGCTACAGAAGGCCTTCGAGGAGACCGATCCCGACCTCACCATCATCACAGGAGACCTGCTGTTCAGCTTCAGAGGGGATCAGATGCTCAGGGAGTTTGCCCTCTTCATGGAAGAGAGGCAGCGCTACTGGGCGTTTGTGTTCGGGAACCATGACGGGCAGTATCGCCATGACCGGGTCACCTTGGGGAACATGCTCGCTGAGTATCCCCATGCACTCTTCTCACGGGGTGAAGCGTGGGTGTTGGGTGAAAGCGACTACACCATTGCCCTTACCCATCAGGGAGAGGTCGTGCAGGCTTTGATGATGCTGGACTCCCATGACAGTCGTATCTATGCAGACGGTAAGGGACCGGACTACATCTACCCTTCCCAGATAGCCTGGTATGAGTGGGTCTCCCAGGGTCTAGAAGAGGCTTCCCTCTATGCATTCTTCCATATTCCCCTGCCAGAGTATGCTCTTTTGTGGGAGAGTGGACAGGCAACTGGTGTGATGCATGACAGGTTTGTAAACGCCCCCTGGGAGAATAGCGGCCTGTTCCAAACCATGGTCGATGGGGGCTCTACCGTAGCGACCTTCTGCGGGCATGACCACCTCAATGACTTTTATGGCCTTTGGGAAGGCATAGCCCTCCATACAGGACGAAGTGCGAGCTATGGCTCCTATGGTTCGAGCAATCATGCAAAAGGAATAAAAACCATCACCCTGACAAAAAATAATCCCACAAAGTTCGTGGTAAGGACCTATACTGTAGATGAGTGGGGTTTGTAAAAACCTTGCCATAGGAGGCTTGCATGCAACACGAGATAACAAGAGCTATCCCCCTGTTGGATAAGAAAGGACATATCACAGAAGAGGGGTGGGCAAGAAAACCCCTATGGAACTATGTACGCAAGGACATCAAGGCTTCGAAGTTCGCCATAAAGGAGTGGGACTACTATGCCCTGATCAACCAGGAAGAGGGGTATGCTGTCACTGCAACCTTCAGTGATCTCGGCTATGCAGCCCTGTTTGCCATATCCTATGTCGATCTCACCAGAAAATCCTGTGTGCAAAGGGATGCCATCAAGCTCGTTCCCCTAGGGAGGCTGGGTTTGAGCCAAACCTCTACAGAGGATAACCAGATTGCATGGTCCAATGGCGACATGCGCCTTGCGTTCATAAAGAAAGGGGAGAAGCGCCATCTGATGTTTGCCTGCCCCTCCCTTGTGCTACCTGACGGCAGGGTCGGCCTTGATGTGAATGTCACCCTTACCCAGAAGAAAGAGATGGAGAGCATCAACATAGCAACCAGCTGGAAGGAGAACCGCAAGGCCTTCTATCTCAACGAAAAGGTCAATTGCATGCCGGTTGAAGGGGTTATTAGACGAGGTCTGGATAAGGAGAACCTGCTTTTGGGTGAGACTTGGGCAGTCCTCGACTGGGGACGCGGACGGTGGACCTACCAGAACCGATGGTACTGGAGCTCTGCTTCCGGTCTGCTTGAGAACGTACCCTTTGGCTTCAACCTGGGATATGGCTTCTCAGACCGTTCCCCTGCAAGTGAAAATGCCCTCTTCTATAATGGGGTAATCCACAAGATTGAGGAAGTGACCTTCCATATCCCCAAGGATGGGTATCTCCTGCCCTGGAAGGTCACTTCCAGCGACAATCGGTTGAACCTGGACTTTGAACCAGCAGTAGACCGTTCCTCAAAAACGAATTTTCTGATAATCCAATCGATCCAGCACCAGGTATTCGGATATTTCTCCGGGACGGTAATCCTTGATGACAAGACAGAGCTTCTCCTTACACGATTTCCCGGTTTTGCAGAGGATGTATATAACCGCTGGTGAACAAAAGGATCATAAGAAATGCCTTTGTCTTGAAACAACTTGCGCATTTGTATAGAATATTCGGACATATGTGTATTTCGCGGCTGTCCAATACTCATGCAGCCATTTAAATATCAGGAGATTCATGTCAGATTTAACAAACTTTGCGGAGCTCGGACTGTCCGCACAAACTATTTTTGCGCTCAAGGCAAAAGGCTTTGAAGAGCCAACCAAGATTCAGTCAGCGTGCATTCCGCTCCTTCTCAAGGACCAGGTAGATGTAATCGGCCAAGCCCAGACAGGTACCGGTAAGACGGCAGCCTTCGGCCTTCCCATTCTAGAAATCGTAGACCCCTCAGCCTATCAGGTACAGGCACTCATTCTCGCACCGACGAGAGAGCTGGCTGTGCAGGTATCAGAAGAGATCAACTCCCTCAAGGGAGACCGCCACCTCGAAATCGCTGCCGTTTACGGCGGTGCTTCGATGGAACTGCAGCTTCGCAAGCTTCGTAGGGGTGTCCATGTTGTAGTAGGAACTCCAGGACGTATCCTGGACCACCTCCGAAGAGGATCCCTCAATCTTGAAAACCTCAAGTTTGTCGTCCTTGACGAAGCGGACGAGATGCTTGACATGGGCTTTGTGGATGACATTGAGGAAGTGCTCAAGCAGACACCTGCCGAGAAGCGCATGCTCTGCTTCTCAGCCACCATGCCAGCCCCTATCCGCAGACTTGCCGAACGATTCATGCAATCGCCCCAGCTTGTCAAGATCGAACAGGACGCAGTAACCGAAAGCCTGACCGACCAACTCTACATCGAGTTGCGCGAAGGCGATAAGTTTGAGGCACTCACCAGAATCATCGACATGGAGGAGAGCTTCTATGGTCTGGTATTCTGTCGCACCAAGCTGCAGTGTGATGAGATCGGGCGCAGACTTTCGGAACGTGGATATGGTGCGGAGCCTCTGCACGGGGACCTCTCACAGAAACAACGTGAGCTGATCCTCTCCAAGATGCGGGATAAGTCCATCAATATCGTGGTAGCCACCGATGTGGCGGCCAGAGGTATCGATATCCAGGACCTCACCCACGTCATAAACTTCTCTCTCCCTGAGGATCCTGAAGCATATATCCACCGCGTAGGACGTACAGGAAGAGCAGGAAAGAAAGGCACAGCCATTACGTTTGTCGCTACACGAGAGTTCAAGCGCTTTACCTTTATCAAGAGAGCATCAAAGTTTGATATCCGTAGGGGCACAGTCCCTGATGCTGATGATATCATCAACATCAAGAGGGAAAGGATTCTTGCAACCCTTACAACCCTTGCAGACAAGGATGTCAACTATGACCTGTTCATGCCACTAGCCATCCAGATGCTGGAAGGCCACGATCCTGAAGAGCTCGTAGCGGCCTTGCTTGAGCACTTCTACAGTGATGAACTTGATGTATCCAAGTACAGGTCCATCGGTGGTGGTCAGCGCTCCCGTGACGATCGTGGGCCGGAACGCAGAGGATTCTCGGAAAATGATGGGTTTACCAGACTCTTCATCGCAAGGGGCCGCAAGGATGGCCTGGACAAGAGACAGCTGATCGATTACCTCATCGATCAGGCAGGTGCCCAGGATAGGGATCTGCAGGATGTTTCCGTACGGGATAACTTCTCCTTTGTCTCAGCCCCTGTTGAAGTAGCTGATAGGATCATACAGGTATTCTCTGACCGTGGTTCTGAGGGAAGACCCCTCGTAACCAGGGCAAAGCCTGACAACCCCAATGGGAAGAACCTCTCAGGCAGGACCCGGGGCGACAGGTATGAGGATCGCCCCTACCGTGAAGGAAGACCCTCCAGAGGAGGCGGCTATGACCGCCCAAGACGGAGGGAAGGTGATGATTACCAACCATACGGACGTGATACACGACCAAGTGACAGTAATCGTCCATCCTATGGTGGTGATCGTGACCGTTACAGCTCACGAGCCCGCCCTGCAAGCAACAGAAACTTCTCCCCGAAGAAGCGCTATAGGGACTAAGTCCTGCAAAACCCCCCGATCATGCAGATGGTTGGGGGTTTCTTTTCCCCTATCATCCTTGCAACCCGATGGAATGGGTTCCTTTTTTATTCTAGGCTATGGTATGCTAATCCCCAACACTACCAAAACAATCTTTACGTATGTCCTGGTTGTTTGGAACTATTCAGGAGCACCATGAAATTCGATATCTTGTCTTTCGTAGGAAAGCACAGCAAAACCACCTTGGCATGCATCGCCATAGTTACCATATTCTTTCTCTACCATGCAGTATCACTAGAACTCAGCGGAGACTACTCGGACCTGTTGTATCAGATAGAGGACACCACCGTCCTTGAAGGAGGGACTGGGCAAGCGGAGCTTTCCGATGATCAGGCCAAGGGTGAGTTCCTCATCCTTGATACACAAGTCCTCAATGCCAATCCAAACCTTCGTGCAAGTACAGATTCCTCCCCAGTTCCCATCGGTGATGGAGATGAGGGGGACTTTCCCTACACTGCATCATACCTGGTCATGGTGGAGGCAAAGGAGCTCTATACAGCAGAGAACCTCACTCTCATCGAAAAGACCATGGCAGAACTGAGCGCAACCAAGGAGTTGAGCGAGAGTTCCTCTGTGCTTACCTTCGTCACCCTGGAAAAGAGGGGGACTCGCCTGATGAGTGTCCCCTTTGCCCCGAACCAAGGCCGGTCCCTCTGGACTGAAGAGGAGGCAGCACTGCTGAAAAGCCGGGTTGAAGAGGATCCCATCATCAAGAACTACCTGGTCAGTGAGGATTTGACAGGCATGCTGTTCACCTTTCAGACATCAGCTCTGACAGATGAAAGGGAACTTGAACTCGCTGCAATGCTGGGCGCGCTGCATGATGCGGGCATCAAGACCTATATCAATGGAAGCGCTGTTATCAGCAACCGTCTGATGCACTATCTTGGACGCGACCTCAAGGCCTTGCTCGGTCTGTGTGCCCTGGCCATATTGCTGGTCTACTACTTGAGCTTCAAGGCGAAGCGAAGCATGCTGCTTCCCTTCTCCATGTCAGTCATCGGCATAGTATGGACCTTTGGTACCATGAAGCTGCTCGGCTATGCCCTCACGGTGGTAAATATCGTCACTCCCTGTATGGTACTGAACCTTGGATCCTCCTATGCCATCCATGTCATTGGAGAGTACTACGCAGACTATACCAGTGGGGCGGACTCGGTGGAATCGACGAAGAAGATTCTGCGTACCATCGCCTTTGCCTGCCTTACCACCGTTATTGGCTTTCTCAGCCTTCTCTTTTCCAAGACCCCAGCCTTGAGGGAGTTTGGTATAGCGGTAGGGTTTGGGATCACCTTCTGTGCAGTACTGTCGGCAACCTACCTACCAGCGCTGCTGACCCTTGTCTCTCCCCCCAAGCCTCTTCAGCTGGAAACCTACAGTGGTGGCTATCTGGCTCAGATTGTTGACTATGCAAGCAAGGTAGTCTTGCGACGTTGGCCCATTTTTGTGGTGATCTGGCTGCTAGTAATCGGGGGATACTTCTTTACCAAGGACCTTGTACGCATCAATACCAACTACATGTCCTATCTTCCCGAAAAAGACAGTTTCGGCAAGGAATCCCGCCATTTTGCCCAGAAGATGGGTGGCGACGCCCCTTTTATCATTACCATAACCGCTCCTGATGACCAGAAGAATTTCTTTTTGCAGAGTGAACATCTCGCCAAGGTATACGACTATGAACAGGCAGTACTGCAACAGAGCGACGATATCATCCAGATACTCTCCTTCGCCTCCTACGTAAGCTTTGCAAACAATGTCTACAGTGGTGATGAAGGGATCCCGGCCTCTTCCGGCTTGCTCAACCTCTTAAGCCGGATGGTTATCCTCATGAACAACCAGAGTAAAGTGGATATCGGTGCCATCCTCAACGAGGATGGGTCTTCCCTTTCGCTGTTCATACAGAATTATGATGCCAAGGACAAGGACCTCATGACAGTGGCAAGTGCAGCGCGCGTGGAGAAGGTCTTGCAGGCAAACCTTCCCCTACTGCCGAATGGGACCAAGATACTCATCCGAGGAGAGCCCCATGCTTCCTTGCGTTTCTCAAATCTCTTGCTGTCGGACCAAAAAATGAGTACCTACATCAGCTTTGTCCTGGTATTCCTCGTTGTCCTGATAGCCTTCATGTCGCTTTCACAGGCACTGTTTGCCCTCATCCCCATCCTGACAGGGGTCATGGCCAACTATATCTTCATGTATCTGCTCGGCATTCCCTTTGATATGATAACAGTCACCTTTGCATCGGTTGCAGTCGGAGCCGGTATCGATGATGCCATACACTTCCTGCTCAGGTACAAGAACAACCTTCGTGATTCTGACCTCCCCCTGAAGCAGATTGTGGCCATAACCATCAAGGAGACAGGAAGGCCCATCATCCTGACTACCCTTTCCATCATTGCGGGGATGCTGATGTTCCTGTTTGCCTCGTACACTCCAGTACGATACTTTGGAAGCCTGATGAGCATAGCACTGCTCAACTGTATGCTTTCGACAATATTTGTGATGCCCTCCTACATTATCCTCACTGCAAAAGTACGGAACAGGTTTGGCAAAAGACCCTTGGTCCGCATATGAGGGGACAAGGGATAATCATACAGGGAAAGGGTTCCAAACACCTAAGGAAGGGTACATGCTAGGAGCGTTCTTATATGTTGATGCAGGCAAAGGGCACTATGTGCCTGCCCTCGCCTTGGCTGAGAAGCTGGAGCAGCAAGGCCACCAGGCAGTGGTTGAGGAGATGTTTTTGGCATGCAACACCCCCTTCTGGTCCACCTACTGCAAGAAAGAGTGGCGCTTCATGCTCAGGCACCCTCGCATAGAGGGAGCATATCATCGCCTCCATGACACAAAGGCAATAGCTGCAATCTTCCGATTCGTTGTCATAAGGCTTCATTTGAAGAGAGGCTTTCTTGCATGGTATACAAAGACACAACCTGATTTCATACTCTGTACCAATTTCCTAGGTGCAAATGTCATTACCCCAATAGTGCAGAAACTTGAACTGCCCATACCTGTATTCAGTTATGCAGCTGATGTCTTCAACAACCCCACGGCAGGTTTCAACAAAAAGCTTGACCTTATGTATATCGCGACCTTTGTAGGCAGGGACCTGCTCCTTGCGAAGGGACACCCCCCCGAAAGGGTCAAGGTGTGTCCGTTTCCTTTGAAAAGTTCCATTGAAGACCTTCCTAAGCTTACCAGAGGGGAAGCAAGGACAAAACTTGGCCTGAGTGAAGCCTTTACCATCCTTCAGAACTTTGGGGGAGAGGGAATAGGCAACACTGAATTTGTCTATGAGGTGGCTAGAAGGGACCTCCCTTGGCAGGTTGTTGTGGTGGGAAAGCTGACACCTTATACAAAAAGAAGGTTTGCTCACTTCCAAAAAAAGTACCCCAACTTTTCCCTCCACACCCCTGGCTTTATCACCAACATAGGTGAATACATCTATGCAAGTGATGTGCAGTTGGGCAAGGCAGGGGCGAATGCTCTGATGGAAAGCATGGCTCTAGCACGACCCTTTCTCGTATCAGATTTGCTACTTGCAGCACGTGACACCACAAAATTTTTGAATAAGTATCAGGTTGGGTGGAGTGAAAACAAGATAAAGAAACAGCTAGACATCCTACAGGCGTACTACCAGGACAAGGAGGAGCAGAAAGAGATGGAAAAAAGGTTTGCTTCCCTCCCACTCAGCTTCAGTAGTAGTGCTTTTGTCCTTGATATCCTAGAAGAAGTTGCAAGATGGCAAACAAGGCATGGCATCAAGAATTGAGATCTTCGATAGGACCGCTTGCTGTTGCAACCTATTTCGCTTATTCTTAGAGCATCATGAAAATAGCACTCTTGTATGTAGATGCAGGCAAAGGGCATATCACTCCTGCCAAGGCACTCTCTGACGCCTTTGAAGACTTAGGACACCCAACTGTTGTCGACAACCTCCTGCTTGAGGTGTGTAACGCTCCTATTGTCAATTGGATCAGCAAACACAATTGGAGAATGCAACTTCATTTCCCCCGCATGGAAAAGTACGTCAATCCCAAAAGCGACTCCTATGCAAATGCAAAACGTATCCGTTTTCTTGCAACACACTCCCATGCCCCCAAAGACTTCAAGATATGGTTTGACAAACATAAACCTGATTGCATTGTGGTGACTCACTTCCTAGGTGCCAATCTGATAAAGCCGATAGTTGACCACTTGGGTTTGGGCATCCCTGTCTTTGAATACTCCGCTGATGTATTTTTCACTCCTAACGTGGGTATCAGTAAAGATTTGGACAAGCTCTATATAAGCACAAGGCTGGGAAAAGAGCTGACCATAAACCAAGGACACCCAGAAGAGACTATATCCATCTGTCCATTTCCTTTGAAAAAGGCGATGAGGGACCTCAAAACCCTAAGCAAAAGTGAAGCCCGAAAAAAACTAGGGCTACAGGATAAGTTCACAGTTCTGCTCAACTTGGGTGGAGAGGGAATTGGCAAGACTGATTTTCTCAAAGAGATACAAAAACGAGGGCTCGATTGGCAGGTCATCACAGTCGGGACGCTAAGCAAAAGTACTACAATTCGCTACAATAAGTTCAAGGAAAAGCATCCTGACTTCGCCCTGTTCACCCCTGGTTTTGTTGATAATATCCAGGACTATATCTTTGCCAGCGATGTGCAGGCAGGAAAGGCAGGGGCAAACGCCCTGATGGAGTCTCTCTTCCTCAAGAGGCC
>CAZTXW010000031.1:0-22549 GCA_964617345.1 uncultured Sphaerochaeta sp.
TGACTATACGCATCAGGCTGACAGAGCCCAGCAAAGAGGATGAACTCACCCTTCTCGTAATAACGTACTCCATCATCGCCGATAACCTGCAGAGCTTCTCCTGGGATGGCGAAGTGTATAGTTTTCTTTTCTCCCTTCTCTAAGGAAACCCTCTGCATCCCACACAAACTATGGCGAGGGACCCTCGTCTCTGATTGTATATCCCTGAGGTAGAACTGCAGGACCTCCTCCCCATCCATACCCCCTGTATTTTCTACTGTGACCTCTGCTGTGATAGGTTCTCCTTGCAGCAGTAACTCTTTTCCTAGGGTAAGATTCTTTACCTCAAAGTTCGTATAGGAAAGTCCAAACCCAAAGGGATACAGGGGGTCTTCGGTGAAGAACTTGTACGTTCTGTTATCCATCGAGTAATCCTCGAAATGAGGGAGGGTATTGTCGTTCCTATAGAATGTCACTGGAAGCTTGCCAGAAGGACTGAATTTCCCAGCGATGAGTTCTGCAATGGCTTTGCCACCCATAGCTCCCGGGTACCACCCTTGGATGATAGCACTAGCCTTGTTGCCATCATCCAGGTCGATGGCACTGCCCGACAGGCAGACAATGATGGTCGGCTTGTTGCCTTGCATCACAGCCGTGATAAGACTGCGCTGACTTTGGGGCAGCAAGAGGTTTTCCTTGTCTCCAGAGAAACCTGGCTTGGCTCCTCCCTTGTCCTCACTTTCGATGGACTCATCTAGGCCGACGACCAATATCACCACATCAGCAAGTGCTACATGTGTCTTCACTTCACCTAAGCGATCTCCATCATAGCCGGGATCTTCAAGCTTGTGTGCATGCAGGTGGGAACCCACGGAGTAGGTGACCTTAGCATCTGCAAACTCCTCCCTGATGGACTCAAGCACAGTATGGTACTGGTTCGCAGTCCCATGGTAGTTTCCGCCAAGAGCTCTGATGGAGTTCGCATTGGGGCAATGACTGCAATCCATTGTTTCCTTTCATTATTGCTTGTTTTTGTAAAGGAAGAACCATTATTTTTCAACAGCACCAACGATTTCTTGGCAACAGCAAGATTCAGGAAACGGTGACCCTCACGATCGACGACATCATATCCATGTTTTGCAACACTGTAATATTGTTTGGAAATCTCGCGATTCTACAGCTTCTCCCTCCACAGAGGCATACTCATACACCTCGGTCCCCCTCTTCCCCGTACCAGTTCAGAGCCCTTGATGGGAAGCACCTCAATGCCGTTATTCTCTAGCACCTCATTCGATACCACATTCCTGCAGTAGGTTATGACCTTCCCAGGAGCTATTGCCAGGGTGTTGGTGCTGTCGTTCCACTGCTCCCTTGCTGATGCTATGGCATCACTGCCACCACTTTTGATGATGTTTACAGAGGGAACTGCCAAAGCCTTCTTCAGGGCCTGCTTCAGAGAGGATTCTGCATGAATATCAAGGTTCCCGTTCTTGCCCTGTTTCATGCTGAATACCTTCACGCTCGAGGCGATGCCTGGGAACATGCAGAAGGCATCGCGGTCGACCATGGTAAAGACCGTATCAAGGTGCATATATGCCCTTGTGTAGGGAATCTGGATGACCAATACCGTCTCAAGGCCTTCGCCTCCTTCCTCTATTGGAGAGAGCATCCTTTTTGCAAAGCCTTCAATTGCCCAGACATCAGTACGCGCACTGCTTCCGCAGATCGCACATGTTTGGTTGAGCATCAGGATGTCTCCTCCCTCGATACTGCTTTTAGCTGTGTAATCCTGATGGATCCTCGCTTGTGCAAACAGGGGATTGTGTCGTGCGATAAGGGAGAGCAGCCAGTTCTCCCTTCTTCGTGATTCGGTCTTCATCACATTGATGGAGACTCCACCTCCTACAACAGTAGCAGGATCGCGGGTGAAATAGAGGTTGGGTAGGGGAGGTATGTAGTAGGGAAACGCATCACGAATATAGTAGGAGAGGGTCTTGTGCTCGACCTTGTCATCAACCTCAGCCTTCAAGAGACCTCCAATGCAGTAGGCCACCAACGCCTTGGCGCTAGAAGCATGCAGGTGTTCCAGTATGATCTCTTTCAGGGAAGGGGAGAAAACCTGGGAAGAGTGCACAAGATGTTCTGCAGCAAGCTTTCGTTGTACCTCATCTGCAAACACCTCTTCCAACAGGGCCTCTATGTAATGGACAGTGCATCCCTGTTCCCTCAACACAGAGGCAAACATATCATGTTCACTTTGCATCTGGGAAAGGAAGGGAATATCCTCAAACAACATGGAGTCGAGGTACTGCGGTGTCAAGGACTCCAGCTCTCTTCCTGGGCGATGGAGCAGCACCGACTTGAGATTTCCAACCTCTGAGGTGACGGTAATGGGTGAACTCATGCTATGACCTTATCCTTCTCACAAACATATGTTTTTGTAGTATAGACCTTCAAAGCTCTGAGTAACAGGTTTTTCCCACTCTTTGTCTGGAGATTTTCCAAGGAAAAAGGTTGTAAAAGCATGGAACCTCTCTTTTGACATACATCTTGATTCTTATAATCAAAAGAGCGCCCTTTGCAGGTTTCAACCTGCAAGGGACGCTCTTAATTTCTCTCTCATCTTGTTGTAGCTGTAGGTTCCAGCCTTACCTGTTCAGGGTATCGGTTGCAATTCCCTCTGCAAGCTCTGCTGCAACAGCAAAGGTCTCACTGAGGGTTGGGTGAGGATGGATCGTCAGGGCAATATCTTCTGCTACCGAGCCCATCTCAAGGGCCAACACAGCTTCAGATATGAGCTCTCCTGCATTCTTGCCGCAGATACCGGCTCCTAGAAGCCGCCCTGTCTTCTCATCATACAGGGCCTTGGTGACCCCTTCTGGGGCGACAGCACTGAGTGCCCTACCGTTGGCCATCCACGGGAAAGAGCCTTTCTTAACAGCTATTCCCTTCTCCTTGGCTTCAACTTCAGTCAGTCCTATCCAGGCAACCTCAGGACTAGTATAGGCTACAGAGGGGATCCCCATGGGGGTAAAGGCAGAGCTGAGGCCACTGGCCACCTCTGCGGCTACCTTGCCCTGGTGACTGCTCTTATGGGCGAGCATGGGCTCTCCCACAACATCTCCAATGGCATAGACATGCTCCACATTGGTCCTGAGCTTCTTGTCCACCTCGATCCAACCACGCTCATTCTTTTTGATCGTAGAATTCTCAATGGCTATACCATCAGAATTGGCCTTGCGTCCCACAGCAACAAGCACTACATCGGCCTCGATGGTCTTGGGAGCCTTATCACCTTTCAGGTGCAGGGTAAGGCCCTCCTTCTTGGCCTCGACCTTCTCCACCTTTGTGGAGGTGTAGATGGCTTCGTATTGCTTCTTGAGCTTACGTACCAGAGGCTGCTTGAGGTCGCGGTCAGCAGGGGGGATCAAGGAATCCATCATCTCTATGATGGTCACCTTCGATCCCAGGGCATGGTACATGGTCGCCACTTCCAGACCTATGATACCTCCTCCGATAATGGCAAGCCGCTTGGGAATGTGCGTAAGTTCAAGAGCTTTGGTCGAGTCCCAGATGCGCTCATCCTCATAGGGGATGCCAGGTATCTGAACAGAGCGTGAACCGACAGCGATGATGAGGTCGGAAAAGGTCAGCTTCAGCTCTTCCTTATCGGTCTTCACCAACAATTCCGTATCAGAGAGGAGGGTGCCGACTCCTACAATGCGTTCGACCTTTCTTGCCTTGACCAGGGAATCCAACCCGGAGGTGAGATTGCTCACCACCGAATCCTTATGAGATCTGATCTTCTCAAGGTCGAAGGTGGGCTTTCCAAAGGAAACCCCTTTCTCTTCGAGTTTCTCAGCCTCTTCGATCACTTCTGCAAGATGCAGCAGTGTCTTGGAAGGGATGCAGCCTACATTCAGACATACTCCTCCCAACACCGCATCCTTTTCAACGATGGTTACCTTCCTGCCCAAGTCTGCAGCACGAAAGGCTGCGCTATAGCCACCTGGTCCTCCTCCGAGGACCACGAGGTCAGTTTTTTTCTCTTGCATCCATACACCTCCCTACAGTAGTACACGTCGTAAATCACCCAACAATGAGGCGAGATACGTAGTAAAGCGAACCCCCTGGGCACCATCGATGACTCGGTGGTCATAGGCGACAGAGAAGGGAAGGATATCCCGAGGGACAAAGGTCTCACCATCCCATACGGGCTTCTTCACACTCCTCGCTATGCCAAGGATTGCAACCTGTGGGGGATTGATGATGGGGGTAAATGCTGTTCCTCCGATACCACCTAGGCTGGAGATGCTGAACGAACCCCCTGAGAGGTCCTCGGGCCTAAGTTTCCTGTCACGGGCACGGGAGCTTATCTCGACAAGCTCTCGGGCAATATCGGTAACACTCTTCGTATCCGCATCCTTGAGGACCGGTACTATCAGACCCTCAGGGGTGTCCACGGCAATGCCGATATGGTAGTAGTGCTTGAGGATCAGCTCTCCACTCTCCTCATCAAAGGACGCGTTCATCTCTGGGAACTTCTTCAGGGCGGCTACCACAGCGAGGACAATGAAGGAGAGAATGCTGACATTTACCGGGTCTTCACTCTTCTTCATCTCTGCCTTCAGGGATTTTCTCAAAACCTCAAGTTCAGTTACATCAGCCTCATCATACTGGGTGACATGAGGGATGATCTGCCAGCTCTTCTGCAGGTGCGGACCTGATATTCTCTGGATACGGGAGAGCTTCTTCCTCTCGACCTCCCCATACTTGGAAAAGTCCTCCAGCTCAATCTTGCCAAAGGAGGCTGGGCCGCCCTTGCCGCTGAGTGCCTTCTTCACCAGAGCCTGCACATCCTCGTGCAGTATCCGTCCATGGGGACCTGTTCCCTCAACGGTGGACAGCTCTACACCAAGTTCACGCGCATACTTGCGCAATGAAGGGGTGGCATGGAAGACAGAACCTGAAGCCTGCTCATTGACAAGCTCAGATGTTGGCTTTCTCTTCTCCTGTTCGGGTTTCTGAGTTGGCTTTTCTTCGGGTTTCTCTTTTGGCTCCTCTTCTTTTTTGGATTGTTCGGCCTCAGCTTCAGAATCCTTCTCCCTCTTCACCTCAGTTTCAGCGTCCTTCTGCTCTTTCTCATCATCTTTGTCTTCCCCTTCGGAAGCTACCTCGATCTCAGCGATGGGGGTGTCCTTGGAGACAAGATCCCCCTCCTTGACCAGAACCTTGGTAATCTTGCCGGCATAGGGACAAGGAATGTCGATGACAGCCTTTTCGCTTTCAAGAGCCACCACCGAGTCTTCAACCTCTAGGGTATCACCCACCTTGATATAGACATCAATGATCGCCACATCTTCGAAATCACCAATATCTGGGATCAGTATTTGTTTTGTTGCCATGTCCTCTCTCTCCTTAACTCAACAGTGGATTGCTCTTGTCGACGTCAATCTTATACTTCTTGATCGCCTCACTAACCTTCTTGACAGGAATGGTTCCAGCATCAGCCAAACCCTTGAGGGCTGCCACTGCTATGTAGTACCTGTCGACCTCAAAGAACCTGCGCAAGGCATCCCTGAAGTCAGACCTTCCAAATCCATCCGTACCCAGGATAGTCACCCCCTGGTTGGGGATCAGGCGTCTGATCTGCTCAGGATAGGCGCGAATGTAGTCTGTGCTTATCACAACCGGACCATCGTGGCCTTCCATAGCCTTGGTAAGGAAGGGGACCTTCTGTTTCGCTTCAGGGTGGGTGAGGTTATAGCGTTCTGCCTCAACACCATCACGATGGAGTTCATTTACTCCCAGGATGCTCCAGATGTCTGACTCCACTGCAAAGTCCTTCTCCAGCAGTTCGGATGCCGCGATGACTTCGCGCAAGATGGTGCCACTGCCCATCAGCTGTACGACTGGATTCTTGTTATTCTTAGCTTTCTTGAAGAGATAGGCACCCTTCTTGATCCCTTCCTCAGAACCCTTGGGCATCTCAGGATGAGTATAGTTCTCATTCATCAGCGTGATGTAGTAGAAGATATTCTCATCGTCAGCATACATGCGCTTCAGTCCATCCTGGATGATGACTGCAAGCTCGTAGGCGAAGGTCGGGTCATACGCCTGACATGTGGGATGGGTGGCTGCCAGGAGCAAGCCATGCCCGTCCTCATGCTGCAGGCCCTCTCCATTGAGGGTAGTGCGCCCTGCAGTCGCTCCCATCAAGAATCCCTTTGCCCTGCTGTCCCCTGCGGCCCAGATGAAGTCCCCGACCCGCTGGAAACCGAACATCGAGTAGAAGATGAAGAAGGGGACCATCGATACCTGATGGTTTGCATAGGCAGTAGCCGCTGCTATCCATGAGGACATGGCACCAGCTTCAGTGATTCCCTCTTCCAGGATCTGACCTTTCTTGTCTTCGCGATACCAGAGGAAAGACTCCTTGTCCACCGGCTCATACAGCTGTCCGTCAGGAGCGTATATGCCGATCTGTCGGAACAAGCCTTCCATACCGAAGGTGCGTGCCTCATCGGGGACGATGGGGACGACCCTTTCGCCCATGTTCTTGTCCTTGACCAGTTTGGTGAGCAAGCGTACGAATGCCATGGTGGTCGACAGTTCCCTCTCGCCGGAAGAGGCAAACATATCTTCAAAATCCTTGGTTGAGGGCACTTGCAGTTTTTCCCCTTCCTTGTGACGGAAAGGAACAGGTCCTCCCATAGCCTCACGGCGTCTGAGCAGGAATTTACCCTCCTTGCTATCAGGGTCGGGCTTGATGAAAGCCAGGCTCTTGGCCTGCTCATCATCAATGGGAACATGGAAATGATCGCGGAAGGCGAGTAGGTCCTTCTCGTCCATATGCTTGAGGTTATGTGCTCCCATCGAGCCCTCTCCGCTACCCATGCCGAAACCCTTCACTGTCTTGAAGAGGATTACCGTAGGGCTTCCCTTGTGGTTGTTTGCAGCGCTGAAGGCAGGATAGATCTTTCTGGGGTCATGGCCACCACGGCTCAGCTGCCAGAGTTCCTTATCTGTCTTCCCTTCGATCAGGGACTCGAGGTACTCATCGCCGGAGAAAAGCTTTTCCTTAAGGTAGGAGGGGCCCCTTGCCTGAATTGTCTGGAACTCCCCATCGACCATGTTTGCAAGTTTCTGCAACAGTATGCCCTTGGTGTCCTTCTCAAGGATGGAGTCCCACTCGGTTCCCCATATCACCTTGATGACATTCCACCCAGCACCCCTGAACTTGCCTTCAAGTTCCTGGATAATCTTCCCATTACCCCTGACAGGGCCGTCGAGACGCTGCAGGTTGCAGTTCACTACGAAAATGAGGTTATCCAGTTTTTCCCGTGAAGCGAGCGAGAGGGCTGCTAGGGATTCCGGTTCATCGGACTCGCCGTCACCCATGAAGACCCAGACCTTCCTGTCCCCCACATCCTTGAGGCCCCTGGCCTCCATGTATTTCATGAAGCGTGCCTGATAGATGCCCATCGAAGGACCAAGGCCCATCGAAACGGTTGGGAACTGCCAGAAAGTGGGCATCAGGTAGGGGTGGGGATAGGATGAAAGGCCCTTGCCCCCTGTCTCCTGCCTGAAATTCTGCAACTGCTCCTCGGAGAGGCGTCCCTCGATAAAGGCACGTGCATACATACCCGGCGAGGAGTGGCCCTGGAAGAAGATCATGTCAGCTCCATGTTTTGCCTCGGGTCCCTTGAAGAACCAGTTGTACCCCACCTCATACATTGCTGATGAGGATGAGTAGCTTGCTATATGACCACCCAAGCCCTTGCCGTCCTCGTTCGCCTTGGCCACCATGACCATGGCGTTCCAGCGCACAAAGGCGGCAACGTTACGGGCAATGAGCGACTCTTCCGGTGGGATGACAGCGCCCTTGTCCGTGAGATTAGTATTTATGTAGGGGCTTATGACCCCAGGAGAGGTATTCACCCCTTTATTTCGTGCAGCCTGGGTTAGCTCAGAAAGCAAATAGTCAGTCTTCTGCTCACCTTCGTTTGCTATCACACCCTCAAGCGACTCTAGCCAATCATTGGTCTCTGCAGGGTCGGGATCATGAAAAATCTTTTTACTCATACATTTCCTCCGATAGTGAGTTTATTAGTATTGCTATACGTAATGATCAGGTTCATTTCAGTGTCCTTGCATAAACAATACTACCAAAATGGTGGCAATTCAACATGAAAAGGTACAGAAATATTACAATAAGGAAAAATGATGGGGGAAAAAAGTGTATTTATGACAAAGAATTGTATAAATGTAGCTTAAAATACAGTTGTGCCCAACTAAAAATAGATACCTAGTCCTTTTACGGTGTTTCAACTTCCCTGGAAAAAGAATGGGCAATTGATCGCAGAATAGTCACAGGTTGTACTGCAGACGAGACAAAGCCTCCTGTCAAAGGTGACAGGAGGCTTTGTCTCATAGTAAAAGGACACACAAAAGGGGCCTAAGCCCCTGTATACATGCAGAACAAAAACAGGGGTTACCTGCTTTTTTTCTTCTCCATCTTCTCTTGCTTTTTCTCTTTGGCGGTCTTGAGAGGTTTTTTCTTCTCGGTTTTCTTTGCATCCTGTGTTTTAGCCATTAGGATACCTCCATATGTAGTATGAAATCGGCTGAATCATACCCTCTATAAGAGTGAAAAGCAACCTCTTTCCTTTGCTTCATACGAAGGTTACTGAGGCATGACCCTGTCTTTGCCCAGTTCCTTCGCAAGCATGAGGTTTCTGTCTGCATGAGCCATCAGGACATCAGCGGCATCACCGTTTTCAGGGAACAAGGCCAAGCCTATGGAGAGTGATAGCTGCTCCCTCTCGTAGCAAATATCACTTATGTCTATCCCCTTTACCTCGGTTCTCAGGTCTTGGGCAATTGCAAACAATTGCTTGTGGTCCGTATCGGGAATGATGATGGCAAACTCATCTCCTCCGTAGCGGCAGACAATAGCATGATTTTCCAATATGTCAGAGAGGAAAGCGGCAACCCTTTGGAGAATCAAATCCCCGGAGGCGTGACTGTACTTGTCATTGTAGCTCTTGAAGTTGTCGATATCCATCATCATGATGCCGTAGGTGAAGCCCTTATGTGCTCCCCGCCGTATCTTGTCATCAACGGTCACATCAAAATACCGTCTGTTGAGCAGACCGGTAAGATGATCACGGATTGCACTCTCCTTGAACAGCCTGAGCTGGCAGGTGCTGATATAGTTGGCGACGATACCAATCACAGAGGAGATGAGCACATAGGAGATGAAGCTCGGCCAGTTGTAGGCCCACAGTGCAGGGGATTGAAAAACCAGGATACAAAGCACCACTAACTGGGTAGAGGCTATGAAGATGGTAAAGGACAAGGAGAGCAGCACACTAGAAAACAGGACAGTAATGGTCACATAGATAAGGGGAAAGAACTCTGTGATCCCATAGCGTGCGTCAATGTATATGGCTCCCCAGGAACCTATCAGGGAAAGACCAACAGTCAGCATTGAGGAGAGGCTATAGTTCTGTCTCATGGTGGCCCAATAGGCAAGCCCATTCATAAGGGCCAGGATACCGATCAAAAGCAGATAGGCCTGTCTCTCATAGGAACCTGAGGGGTTTATCCGAATTGCAAGGATAGCCACGATACCAAGCAGTGCGAAGATAAAGGGTTGCAACCACTTCAGCGGCAGGCCTCGAATGTCTTGATTCTCGTCTCTGTTCATACCATATCAGTATCATATGAGTTTGTTGAAATTGCAAGTTGTAGCACTTAGGTAACAATACAATAGGGTGAAATACATCCCATTCATGTACTGATTGGTCCTTCTGGGTAGGAGGATACAGACGGGTGTACATACGAAGGTCCAAGGGATCGGGTGCTTTCAGCCTGAAGTCAATACCAGGTTCCCCTACGTTTCATGTAGCCAAAAGGATGGCCCCTGCCAAGGACAGGATGCCCTTATGACAGTGCCTATTTCCTCTTGGTGAATTCTGAAGGTCGAATTTCCCCTGCTTTGGTTAGACCGATCTTTGTCAAGACAGGGCCAATAATCTCAAAGAAGATGGAGGTGGCGGTCACGGTGGTTATCACCATCACCCCAATGCTTGCACCATGGGCACTGATGGGAGTGAACTCCTGCTTAACCACAAGGGAAAGACCGATGGCTACACCAGCTTGGGATAGGATTCCCATACCAAGGTATTTTCGGATGGTGCTCTCCATCCTGCCCAGCACCGATCCGATGTAGGCTCCACCCATCAAGCCTGTTGTTCGACCCAAGATATACACTCCACCGAGTATTCCTAGGGAAGGTAGGGCATTCAGATGCAGGTTCGCACCTGCAAGGGTAAAGAACAGCACAAACATCAGGGGCATGAACGACTCCAGCTGGCTCTTGAGGGAGTGGATCACCTTGGAGCTCTGGGTATTTACAATGATGATGCCAAAGATCATGTTTGTCAGGATCTCTGAAAGCCCTAGGGTCGTGCAGAGTCCTGCAATGATGAAGACCTGGGCGAAGAGGAGTATCAGCACATCAACTTTTTCTCGCAATCGCTTGACCAGTATGCCAAACAGAAAGCCCATCCCTGTCCCTATCAACACGGAGAAGGCCACTTCCTTCAAAGGTTCAAGAATGACTGTCCAGATATGCATCGCCCCTCCCATCTCCGTATGGAGCAACGATTGTGCGATGGCTGAGGCAAATCCAAAGATGATGATTCCCAACCCGTCATCGAAGCCGACAACAGCATACAGGGCTTCGGTCAGCTTGCCCTTAGCCTTGAACTCCTGGATGATGGCCACTGTTCCAGCCGGTGCGCTTGCAGGGGCTACAGCACCAAATACCAGTGCAAGGGGAAGGTCCCCAGTCAAAGCATATACAGCTCCCATGACGACAATGAAAGCCAAAAGAGATTCGGCAAATATAACGGTGATGATACCAGAACCCTGTCTTTTGAGGGCTGACAGACTCAACTCAAGGCCTATGCTTACCGCAACAAAGCTCAAGGCAATATCGGTAATGAAGGATAGGCTGCCTTGGACTGGTTCGCTGATGAAGTTCACCACAGAAGGCCCAAGCAGTACTCCGCAAACCATATACCCGATCAGGGAGGGGAGCTTGACCAGCCGCATGAGCTTTCCCATGTAGAAGGCAAGCAACATCATAAGTCCTGCTACAAGTAGCAGGGGAAATTGTGAAAATACTATCATATGGTTGTTCCTAAAAATCCAAGGATCCGAGGGTGAAGGCCAAGTCATGGACCGTTACCATAACCCCACGACTCTTATCGATATCGTTGGTAATGGTGCGCACTCTTCTCAAGGTACTGTTCACACTCTCCCTGTCGATTACCGCGATAAGGACACGGCTGAAATTCTTGCTTCTGTCACTCCAGAAGGCTGCAAACAACGGCATGTGATAGAGGTATTGGTTAGCATTCTCTGTCTCGATGACAGCAACAGAACCATCGGCTTCTGAACTGACAGCCTCCAGTATCTCATCAAAATACTCTTCCTTCTGGATATATACCGTAAGCTGGGATTTCTGCTTGCCATCTTCAGAAAGGTCAGGGGCGGATATCTGTGAGTTGAAAATATCAACGATAGCTTGCTCTGTAGTTGCTTCAAGGATGGTCTTTTGCAAACTCTTGTCCCTGAAAGCCTTGGAGATGGCGGCAAGCAGACGAACATGTTCGTTTCTCATGTCAGTGGGGCCGATCAGGAAGATGAAGATTTGGGAGGGCTTCTCATCCAACGCTTGGAAATCAAGAGGCTCGAAGGTGGTTATCACACCGATGACAAACTCATCAAGTTTGTCAAAACTGCAATGAGGGATGGCTATGCCATGGCTAAGCCCTGTTGAACGGAGTTTTTCCCGTTTGGTGAGGGCATCCAGGATAGTTTGTTCTCCGATATCCTTGAGTGGATTTGCTTGTGCTGCAACGCTTGCAATCAAAGCAAGTAGGGCTTGCTTGTCTTTCACTTCCGCATGCAACGCTATGCACTCAGCGTGCAGGTTGTGCCATAGATTCATAATCATCCTCCAACAGTAGCCTGTTCACCTCGTCTGGGGTCGTGGCTGCTAATAGTCTGTCCTTCATTCCCTCTTTCTGAGAGAAACGTGCCAATCGTGACAATATGCGTAGGTGGGTAGTCTCATTGGGTGCCAACAGCAGGTAAAAGATGTGTGTCAGTTCCCCATCAAGATTCCCAAAAGGGATTCCTTCACCACTGATGCCCATGATGATGGGCGGAAAGCCTGAAGGGACTTGCCTCACATCCCGCAGATGAGGAAACGCTGTCCCCTGTCCAAAGGCTGTGGTGACCATCTCTTCCCGAGCATACAGCTGGTCGACAAGATGCTTCCTATCAGCGATGAGGCCCTGCTGTTCCAAGGGCGCTGTAAGCTCCCAAAGCGCCTCTTTGACACTCCTGCTGTGCAGATCCAACAACATGAAGGGTCTCTGTACCAAACGTGAGAGTTGTAATACTGTTTTTGGTACATCCATTAGCTGGGCAAACCGATGTTCCTCGGAGAAGTTCATCTTGGCATTCAGCCATATATCGATGACACTCTTCTTGAACCTCCATTGCCCGGCAACCTTCATACAGGGAATCTCATTGCGTGTAATCATACGGGTGACCGTCTTGGGTACGATCTTCAGATAGTCAGCAACTTCCTGTAGGGTTAATATATCCGTATTGTCCATAATTGTCCTTTAAAGTCCTTAATACAGTACTATACCTCAATGACTAGTTTGTCAATGGAATGACGGAAAGTTTCTTCTGTATCAAGAAAAGAAAGAACAGAACACGTCAACAGAGCAAAAGATTGCCAGCAGGAGTAGCAGCAGGAATACCCAAAGCACTGTGCCCTGCAACTACGATACGGAGCACAGTGCTTTGAGGTATCGCTTGCTATGCAACCCAAGGATTGCTTGCCAATAGGAGTTACTTCCAAACAGTAAAGAAAGCAAGAGCTATTCTACGCGAAATATCCTGGCCAACTCCCTATACACATCCCTGGCAACCAGCACCTGTTCAAACACAACATACTCATCGACAGTATGTGCCAAGGAGGGTGAAGAGGGGCCGAATCCGATGGTGGGGATCTTCCTGTTGCCAGCGCTTTCACTTCCATCGGTGCAGAAGGGGTAGTACCCTTTCTGCAAAGAGAGGCCACAGCTCTCCATAGCCTCCCATGCATATCCCACCAGAGGTGCATCCTCTTCAATCTGCCAAGCTGGGAAGAAGCGTTCCCCTCCCAGGCTCTCACCTGTATAACAGGGAGCACTCGCTGTTGGAATAGTGCAGGAGAATTCCCTCTTGCTCTCTGTATGGGAAGGAAAATCAAGGGCCAAGGAATCATTCATTTCAGTTAGCAGCGACTCCTTTGTCTCCCCAACCAGGGTTCTCCTGTCGATGGTTATCTGGCAATGGTCGGCAATGACAGAACTGCCGGGGTAGGGGCGCGAGATGATATCGGTGACCACCATGATGCCATCCCCTACAATCGGGCTCACCGGGCAGGGAATCTGAGGTATTCGCATAAGGACCTTTGTCATCATCTCTATGGCATTCTTTCCTTTTTCCGGATGGGCAGAGTGGGCATTCTTGCCAAAGGTCTCAATGCGTAGCTCACAACGGCCTTTCTGCCCGAGCATAAGGCGTAAATCAGATGCTTCCCCAAGGATGACAGCATCAGGGACAATATGATCAAGGACCTTGCCGAATCCGATCCCCTCAAATATTTCCTCCTGAACCACACCCACAACGTAGAGATTGCAATGATCTGGTGAATCCTGTGCAGCAAGGGATCCTACGGCATGGACCATGGCAGCTAAGGCACATCGCATGTCGCTGGTACCCCGACCATAGAGGTTCCCATCGACAAAATCAGATCCAAGGGGATCATAGCTCCATGCAGAGCTGTCGGGAATACCTACCGTATCCATGTGTCCTTCAAACATCAGAGAACCTGGCAAGTTTCCCTTGAGCATACCTATGACGTTTCCAAAGAGGTCGCGCTGAACACAATCGAAGCCAACCTGGAGCATCTCCTGTTCCAGACGGTCGGCAACCAGGCCTTCTGAGCCCGAGACTCCTTCTATGCCAATAAGGTCCTTGCAGAACTCCAATAGCTCTGTTTCCCGTTTTTCCATGCCTCGCCCATCCTCCCAAACCAGTGACACGTATGATCTATCTATCTGCTAGACATACAAAGGCATTGTACCACATGCGAAAGGCTTAAGATAATCTGGTTTGCTGGAGGTAATAAGCAAGGTGGTATATGGTACATCAGGATATATACCTTTGCTTTGAGCTAACTTTGATGATAAAAGTCTCAAATATCCGAGGGTTTAGCCTTGCCTTGTCATTGTCGATAGACAAAACTATAGATAGGTCTAAAGAGAAGGAGGCTTTGGATAAAAAAGAGCCTGATAGTTGTTTCCCTGATTCTTGTCATACTGGGTATGGTTGGCTGTGAATTGAATCCCCTCAACCGGCATACACAGTATTTCTACAGCTTGGCGGGGGAGGGAAATGCTGATTCAAGTAAAACCATAAAGTATCGCAGTGATGGGCATACCATTATCATGAGTCGGGGGATAGAAGGCAAGAATTTGGATAAAGCTGAAGCACAAGCCCTGATTGGATCGACTATTTTTTCGTTAACTTTGGATGGGGTCGCTTTATCGAGTACAGGGAGTAAAACAGTCGATGAGTTGGGTAATACAGGCTACCATGTAGTGCAATCCTTTGCTTTTGGAAAGAGAGCCCGGGGAGACTATGTGCTGGTGGGAAAGACAACAGGGAACATGAGCCGGACTAACAAGGTCTATCTCACGATCAAGTGATTGTTGATACAGAAAGGTGTATATCGTCCTATAAAGTTTGCATGATGTTGGCTTATGGTTGATAGGATTGAGGAGAAAAGTTCAAACCAACAATAACCATCTGGTATTTGTTTATCGTACTACATCTATCTAACTTGCACTGGAGAGGAAAACACAGAAACTCTAATCGGTAAAGTCAAACCTGCAAAGGGAGTCCCCTTGCAGGTTTGTCAGCTACCATAAAGTTTTTACACTCTACTGTTCTTTCGCTTCCTTATCTTGTTCACCCACACTCCCTGTTCCATGCAAGAATGCTCATGTTGTTGCAGGCGCTATTTCGTATTGTCCGTATGCACACCAGAGGGAACAGGCGACTTGCCCTACCTGTCAGTCACCCACCCAGATGGAGAGCTCAATGGCTTCAGCCAGGGGATTGTCATAGTCGTGCCCTGGGCGCAACAGCTTATACGTTATGATGTTTTCACCATCGGTGAGTACTTCTGCTGGAATGGAATCCGCAAACGGACTGGAGATTTCTGTTCCCGCATATATGCCCACCAAATCCCCCTGCCAGAAAGTGCCTATCCAAGCTCCTAGCTTGTTTGCTGCCCAGTCGTTGAACTCGATGGTAACATACGTTGTTTCGGCCTGGGGAATCTGGATGGACTTGTGCGAGGGCTCAAGCAAGGTAAATATCCAGTCTACCTCAGATTCATCAAATGGAATCTCAAGGGGAACTTCCACACCTTCCAGAGGGATATCATAGTGCTGGGTTATGGTTGTGATCCTTCCCGTATCGTCAGTGTCGACGATGAAGCCTATGCCATCGTCAAAGAACTCAGAGCGTATGAATACCCATGATCCATTTCGCTCAAACCTTGCCTTCTCTTTCCTGCTAAAGTCCGAAACCTGGTCGAGTGCCAGTTCAAACAGCTCTGCTGAGGCATCGTCGGTCAGAAGGAAACCAGGTTGGATGCTTGCAACGAAAGCCGGTGAAGTGAGCAGTTGTGCCGGCTCCTCAAACATATGGATATCATCCTCGAGTGCAAAAGCAAGCAGTTCATACCAGGAGGTAGAACTCATCCCATCATACTCTTCGGATATGGAAATTTCACAACTGTACCACGATGCACGACTTATCTTGGCAAGCCACTGGCTGGTTATGGGAGAGACTGCAACCTCATAGGCAAACTCCTTTTCCATGATCGCCTCTATCTGGGACACTATACTCTCAGCAGGTGGTGCATACTCCTTGTCACTATAGGCATATTCCAAGTCCATATCTTGTATGAGATCATCACCTAGGACAATGTCAGCTTCATACTCATAGGAAATGTTGAGAATGGATCCCTGGTCATCGGTTTTTACGATCCATGCCTCGATATCACCAAAGAACTCATCCCGTACGAAATACCAGGTATTCCCTTCGACAAAAAAACCCTCATTGAAGTAATTGTCATCAACATCATAGAGGAACTGCTGAAACAGCAGACCGTCATTTACATCCTTCAAAAAGAAGTCGTCCCTGATGGTGTTGACAAATGCTTCTGAACTGAAAAGGGAAAAATCTGTATCAAACGGAGTAAGGGTAGATCCGTCCTGGAGGAAATGCTTGTACAGGGAAATGCTGCTCACTGATTCTGATACAAAGAAGCCATAGGTAGCCTCATAGATGGTGGCTCTGCTGATGGCTCTGAGGGCCTCCCCGCCATATACCTCCTCTACATGGAGGAGCTTGGAGTCCTCCAAGGAATCGATAATTTGTTGGGTGGACAGGGCATGCAGGTTGGTCATCATGCATACGATACCTGCAATCATGAAAAATACTGTACCCAGTTTCTTCTGTTTCATGCGTTGCTCTCCTTGTTTCCATGGTTGTATCCAAGTACTTGCTAGAGAGGCATGAAGCATGCCTGGACCCTCTATGATATGTCACCTGATCACCCACCCTACCAACTACTTTTGAGCTAAGCGTACAAGACATAAAAGTGCACTGCAAGAGATTTACCAGCACTCACAGGGTTTTTTATGGGATTTTTATGGTAAGAAACACCTGTAGACGAGCTACCCTATACCTTTGCTGACATACTGATGGGAATTATCAGATCGTGCGATTTTGTGCCCAAAAAGCCTTTGTGATACGGTAGTGATCATTATCAGTGGTCTTGCCAAACAGGGTCTCACCCTTGGCGAGATGGGTCCACCTCATGCCACACCTCTTCATTACCGCCCCTGATGCAGGATTTTCAGTCTCGTGGCAGCTGGTGACAGTTTCCATACCCAACTCTTCAAACATATAGGATAGGGCAGCTTGCAAGGCTTCACTCATGTACCCCTTGTTCCAGAAGGACCTGTTCAACACATAGCCAAAGGATGCCTCTGTCTCAGAAACAAGGCGCAAATCGATACATCCGATAACCTTCTCGGTCTTTTTGAGGACAATAGCATAGGTTCCCTCGTTGGAAAGCAGGTCACGTATGATCCTTTTGGACTCTCCGATACTTGTATGGGCTGGCCAGGTAAGGTATCTGACAGTCTGCTCATCGCTGGCATATTCGTAGACATCACTTGCATCATGTTCGGTGAAATGGCGAAGTTGGAGTCGCTCCGTATCCAATATTTGTGCCAGTTTTTTTTGTAATGTTGCGTGCATAAGCCTTTCCTTATGAAGTATTTCATGCTAGAACGGGACTGTGCTTAGGTCCTCTTCTGCCAATGGCTTCTATGATCGTAAAATTGTATCCATGGATTTTCCTTTCGCCAATTCATCAATAAGTTTATCCAGGTAGCGGATCTCTTTCATGATGGGGTCTTCTATATCCTCAACCCGAACACCGCAGACCTTCCCTTGTATTTTTACTCGTGAGGGCTGAGGCTGAGGGCTTTCTTTGATGAACGTCTCAAAGTCTATCTCCTGTTTCACCTGTTCTTCCAGTTCTTCCTGACTGTATCCAAAGAGCCAACGGATAATTGTATCAACCTCAGATTTTGTTCGCCCCTTCTTTTCTGCTTTGGCAATATACAAAGGATAGACACGTGCAAAACTCATCGAAAAGATATGCTGTCTTGCCATGAATCATGCTCCTCCTCTCTTAGAGCTCCCTGTAGTATAGGTGGTGAAGATTTTGCTTGTCCATATGCTAGGTTTGTCATGGATCTTCGTGATATGATTGGCTTGAATCCAAACCTTCTACCAAGGGGACCATCAATGGAACGAGAAAAGACCTTTGCAAATGGGCAGGCAGTTTCTTCGCAGAGAGGGGATATCCTCACCTACTATTACAAGACAGGTATCGTGAAGGCAACAGGAACAGTGTTGAAAGACCAGGTGATGGATGGCAAGTGGCTCTTTTACTCTGAGAATGGATTGCTTACAGAAGTGGGGTACTACAAAAAAGGAAAGAAACATGGGGTCTTCTTGCACTATGACAAGCTTGGACAACTTGTCTATGAGGTAGAGTTCTCTGAGGGTAAGGAGGTACGCAAACACCTGCATAGGTAAGGGGAAAAGCTCAAACCGTAGTGCAGAATCTCCTCTGGAGAAAGCATGCACCCTTTGTACTTTTTGTTCGAGGTTTTACTATAATATCTTACATTATCGATCATATGTAGCAGAGCGTGAATTAACCTTGTACAAAACTTCCTACTTCCCACCATTTTCCTTTGCATAGAGTATGTTTTCTACAGTATGATGCTGTACAAACAATCTTTTGGAAGGTGTTGAGTGATACAAGAATTGTCCTATGCATTGGGCCTTCGAAAAAGAACCATACTCACCCTGGAAAATGGTTTGATCGTGGTGGTCTTGTGCATACTCGGAGTTCTCCTTACATTTTCTGTCTATCAGAAGATTACCCAATCATATGATAAGCAGGCAGTGGATACGGTTCGCGCTCTTTCAACAGCCCTTGATACGGATGAGCTTCGTGCTCTATCCGGTACTGACCTTGATGCCAAGAAGCCTGAATACCTGGCTATGAAAGAACGGCTGTTCCATACCTTTTCCGCCACCTTTGATACCAATGCAGCATACTTTCTCACCCTACGTGATGATATGATCTACTTCATGGTTGATTCGGAACCCATCGAAAGCGCTGTCTCGTCCCCTCCCGGGCAACCCTATACGGATGCTCCCCCTGAAGCCTATCGTGTTTTTATAGAAGCACAACCTCTGGTTACCGAGAGGTATACAGACCGCTGGGGAGACTGGACCAGTGCATACATTCTCCTCCCTTCCCAGGATGGAGGTATCCCAATCGTCTTTGGTCTGGACTATAGTGGGGAACGTTTCTATACGCTTGCCAAATGGAGAACCTTTGGTGTTGTGGTCATGTTTGTCGTGCTGCTCGTGTTGTTTCTGGTTATCTCCCTTGCCTTGCGAAATATCATCATGCTTGAAAATGAAAAAAAGAAAGCATACGAGGCTACCTCCCTCCTGCATGCACTCCAGGAAAAGGACCTCCAAGAGAAACTGTTGGTGGAGACAACCTTGCATTCACTTGGAGAAGCTGTCATATCCTGTGATGTTGAGGGTAGGGTCGTCCTGATGAACAGGATGGCACAGCACCTTACAGGCTGGGATTTTACCGATGCATTGGGTAAACCCCTGTATGACATATTTCATGTTGTCGATGGGCAAACCCTCAAACCCTTTGAAAAATCCTGGCCCTATACCGTACTTAAGACAGGGATTCCCATCCCCTATGACAATAGGGAAGTGAGACTGATACAAAGAAATGGTTCTTCAGTCGCCATTGAAGATATGGTATCACCGATTCTTGATGAAGTAGGAACAGTTACGGGGGTTGTCGTAATCTTTGTTGATGCCACGGAGAAACGGTTGCAGAAAGATGAACTGCTCTATCTGAGCACCCATGATGGGCTTACCGGACTGCTCAACCGCCAGGCCTTCTACGCACAAGTGCATGCACTGGACCTTCCCAAGAAGTACCCCCTGGTTCTTATGCTGTTGGATATCAATGGTCTGAAACTGATCAACGAGGCCTATGGGCATACCACAGGTGACTCCCTGCTCAATGAGATAGCAATCATCCTCCAGCGCCCGTGGCATACCGCCCAGATGGTTGGCAGGGTCGATGGGGATGAGTTTGCCATCGTTTTTCCCAACGCTACTGAAGCCATCGCAAAAAAAGTTTCTTATGAAATCCAGCAGGCATTGTCTGAAAAGGCCTTCTCAGGGTATGCACTTAGCATATCCATAGGATATGCAAAGAAAGAGTATGCCCAGACATCCATTGAGGAACTGCATAAGAAGGCCGAGGATGACCTCTTTCGCAACAAGTTTGTGGAGAATCAGAGTGCACGGCAAAAGATGGTCGACCTGCTCTTGCAGTCCCTCTTCAAGAAGAGCACTCGCGAACTTGAGCATAGCAAACGGGTTGGCTCGCTAGCAAAGCAGTTTGGCCTCTTTCTTAGTCTTCCGAAAGAGGAGGTGGAAGCCCTGCATACCGTTGGTTTCATGCACGACATAGGCAAGATTGCCATAGCCTCCAAGATCCTTAACAAGGAGGGCAAGCTCGACCAAGATGAGTGGAAAGAGATACGACGCCACCCTGAGATTGGGTTCAATATCCTCAGTTCGGTAAACGAATATGCACTCATGGCAAAGGAGGTCCTCTGTCACCATGAACGATGGGACGGCAAGGGGTATCCTAACCAGATCGCCGGTGATCTGATCCCATACTACTCGCGTATCCTCACCTTGTGTGACTCCTTCGATGCCATGACCCATTTTAGGACGTATAGGCAAGAAGTCCCTATTCACCAGGCCCTGGATGAGATCAGGCGGTGTAGCGGTACCCAGTTCGATCCCACCCTAGCAGACAAGTTCATCGAGATGTTGCAAGGTGAATCCGGTGTAGAAATGAAGAGGTGACCTGCCGGTGTGCAAATCGTGGATTCACCAGAACAAGCCTGGCTACCACATACACAATGAGGTCACCTCTTGCTATACCATAAAACAGGAAATATGATTTGTCAAATGAGACCAAGCCCGGGGAGCCTGCGGACACTTCGTAGATGCCCGAAAGACCTTGTGTGCACCAATTGTGCTAGGGTGCATGTGTTCATGTTTCCTACACGGGATTTCCCAGGGCTTGGTGCTGACTCTTCCCCTGGTGATCTTCTTGCATGCCCTTCCATGTTTATTTTGCCAATGGTGAAAAAAAGTATGCTATGATGGTTGGTATGGGACATCCTTGATCTTGTTGGCTTATCCTTGTGAGCCGATCGGTCAGGATGGGCCTTCCAAGGGGTGGGATTCCTCTAAAAAGGGGATGTCCTGTCTTGATTCCAACAGGTTCACCCCAAGGATATTTGGGAAACACTGTTTTGATGTATGTCAAAATGGATTATAGAAAGGGGAGTAAGAAATGAAAAAAACAATCATGATCGTCACCAGTTTCCTGCTACTGGGAAGCATGCTCTTTGCCACAGGAGCCCAGGAGAAGGCCCCGGAGGCAGCGTCTACAGCAATGGAAGAGAAGATCTCCATGTATGCAAGCATTACGGCCATCGAGCCTATCCTTGCTGCATTCCAGGAAGACACCGGTGTATTGGCTGAAAACACCCGTCTCTCGACATCCAAGTTTGCCTCAACGGTACTTACGGAGTTCCAGGCAGGGAAACTGGCAGCCGATGTTCTGCAGGCACCTCTTCCTGTGCTAGAGATCCTCAAGCAGTACGGAGTCATCGAGGACTACTTCTCCCCTGCAGCCCAATCCTATCCAGAGTGGACCAGAAACAACAAGGGCATCTATCAGTTTGGCATCGAGTATGTTGCCCTGATCTACAACACCGAGCTTGTAAGACCCTCTGACGTTCCCAAGCGGTATGAGGACCTTACCCTTCCCAAGTGGAAGAATAAGATTGTCATGGCAAACCCCGGTAACCATGCCACCACCATCTCATGGTTGGTAGGATTGAAGGAGAACAATGTCTTTGGTTCTGATGCAAAGTGGATGGATTTCCTCAAGGGCCTTGCTGCAAATACCCCGATGTTCGTAGCCTCCTTCGGACCCACTCCAGCACCCATCGAGAGTGGTGAGAAGCTCATTGGCATCTCGATGCCCAAATACATCATCACCAAAGCCCCGGCTCCCCTGGCATGGGCACAGGTCGAACAGCCTCTGCTTGGTTCACCCAGGGCCATCGGCATCACAACATCTGCCCCTCATCCCAATGCAGCGGCTGCCTTCATGGAGTACTGGCTCTCTGACAAGGCGATGAGCCTGCTTGCGGATAAGGTAGGCGAGTATGTGCTGACCCCTGGAGTTTTCCCCCCTATCGACGGCATTGACAAGGCAAAGGTGATTCCCATACGTGACCTATCCGATGAAGAGCTCCTGAAATGGGGAGCAGAATTCGAAAAGATCTTTGCACTGTAAGACAATAATCAAAGTAGGGGACGTTTTTCATGGAAATTACCATTCGAGGACTCAAGAAGTATTACTATTCAGAGGGGAAGACCATCAAGGCACTTGATGGCGTGAATCTTTCGATTCCTGCCAACAAGATCTTCACCCTTCTCGGACCAAGCGGATGTGGTAAAACCACATTACTACGCAGTATCGTTGGCCTGGAGACCCCTGATGAGGGGGAGATTACCATCGGCGATACGGTGGTGTGGTCGAGTGAAAGAAACATATTCGTACCGACCGAGAAGCGTGGATTGGGAATGGTTTTCCAGACCTATGCCATTTGGCCCCACATGAATGTATTCA